>JARYMC010000004.1 GCA_029907305.1 Candidatus Thermoplasmatota archaeon | reverse complement strand
AGGTGATTGGAGAGTTTTTTTCATTCCTCTTTGTATTACACTATGACCAAGGATTTTTTTTTGTAGTGTTTGTTTGATGGTTTCGGCTGTCTTTCATATGTGCTTCAATGCCATCATAGGTTTTGTTCAACCCTGTTTTGAGGATGCATCCTACTGCTACTGCCTTTGGATCATGTCCTTTTTTCTTCCCTTTGTTTTTGGTTTTCCATGGTGATGGCATTTGTTTTACTGCTTTTATAACTGCTTTGGTAAATTCTGTGTCGAAGTTGCGGTTTACATGGTTAGCAACTTTTGGGTTTTATCCTTTTCTTGGCACATCCCATCTAATAGGAAAAAAATGAATGTTTTTTTCTTTAATTATTTATTTCGGGATGAAGCCTTAACCTTTTAAACTCTGCATTTTTAAGAAATATTTAATTATACATCAAATATTTATATGAATTTACATGAGTGATTAAAGTGGGAAAAATAGATGACATAAAACGTATAATTATACCTGTTGACAGCTCTGAGGTTTCAAAAATAGCTGTTAAGAGGGGGGCGTTGTTGGCTAAACTACTTGGTGTTTCAATAAAGGTTATATCAGTTAATGATACACATCAGTTTGTTTCCTCTGTTGTTATCGAGGAAAGATTAAAGAAAGAGGCTGAGGCTCTGCTAGATAGCTTTAAGAAAATTGGTGATGAGGTTGGTGTTAAAGTCGAGACAGAGATCATATCTGGTAAACCTGCTGAGGAGATTGTGAAGTTTGCTAAAGAAGATGATCTCATAATCATGCCGAATACAATAAAAAAAGGTATAGATCGTATCATCTCTGGCAGTGTTTCTGAGGAAGTTGTTCGTAAAGCCCCTTGTTCTGTTTTAGTGGTGAAATCAAAATAGTTACAAAAAAATTTGTTAATCTGAATCATAGAAACTGGATTGTTTTTTCTTGGTAAAAAAAATATAGTACTTCTAATTTACCCATCTTGTAACATTATGCAGAAGAGAGATTACTACGAGATTCTTGGTGTTGATAGAAATGCGACTAAGGAGGAGATTAAAAAAGCTTATAGAAGGCTTGCTTTGAAGTACCATCCTGATAAAAACCCTGATAAAAAAGCTGCTGAGGAAAAATTCAAGGAGATATCTGAGGCGTACGCTGTGCTTTATGATGATGAAAAAAGAAGGCTGTATGATCAGTATGGGCATGCAGGTATTGACCAGCAATACACATATGAGGATATATTTAGGGGAACAGATTTCAGTGATATCTTTAGGGGCATGGATTTTGATTTTGGGTTTAGTGATTTTGAGGATATCTTTGAGCGTTTCTTTGGTCATAGGATGGGTTTTGATAGGAGGGCACCTCGTTTTAGAAGAGGCGCTGACCTAAGGTATGATATTGAAATAAGCCTAGAAGATGCATATAATGGGGTTGAAACTGAGATCGAGGTGCCTAGGACTGAGAGGTGTGATGTGTGTTATGGTAGTGGTGCTAAACCTGGGACTTCGCCGAAAAGATGTCCTCAGTGTAATGGTACAGGGCAAATTAACAGGTCGCAGCGTACAGCATTTGGTATCTTCACTCAGATAACTACTTGTAATAGATGCGGTGGCAAAGGAACTTTTATCGAAGAGAAGTGCTACAATTGTAACGGACGAGGCATTGTCCAAAGAACAAGGGGTATAGAGCTTAGGATCCCAAGAGGGGTTGATGAAGGCTCACAGTTAAGACTAGCTGGAGAAGGGGAAGCTGGTCCTGAAGGTGGTAAAAATGGTGACCTCTATGTTTTTGTTCACATAAAAAAACATCCGATATTTACTAGGCGAGGCATGGATCTCTATATGACTAAGGAGATATATTTTACTGAGGCGGCACTTGGGACAAAGATAGATGTTGAGACTATTAACAAAGAAATAGAGAGGATAAGAATACCTGAGGGTACACAAAACGGGGATGTGTTTAAAATCAGGGGGCGTGGTATGCCTAGTTTACATGGTAGAGGCTACGGTGATCTGTACATTGAGATACGTGTTGTTACACCAACGAGATTAAGCAGAAAAGCAAGAGAGTTATTAGAGGAGTTAGACAGAGAACTCAAAAAACAATAAAAATAGAGAAAAAAATTTTTTTTGATTAAAAGTTTTTTTTTGTTTTTACTTGTGTTTACCTTTTTTGTCATCTTTTACTTTGTAGTCAGCATCTATAGTTTTATCGTCATCCTCTGGTTTACCTGACCATGACTCATCTTGTTTTCCGCTGCTTTGTTGTTGCTGGTATTGTTGTGCCGCCTGCTGGTATATGGTTGCTGATGCTTTCTGCAGAGCCTTTGTCAAAGCATCTGATTTTTCTTTGATCTTGTTTGTGTCATCACCGGTTAAAGCCTCTCTTAGCTCCTTGAGTGCGTTCTCTATGTTTTCTTTGTCTTCTTTTGAGAATTTGTCTTTTAACTCCTGCAGTGTTTTCTCTGTGCTATGTACGAGGCTGTCTGCGTTGTTTCTTATCTCTACTCGTTCTTTTCTTTTCCTGTCTTCCTCTTCGTGTTCCTTCGCCTCTTTTTTCATACGCTCTATTTCACTGTCTGAAAGCTTGGTTGAACCAGTAATACGTATTGATTGTTCTCTGCCTGTTCCAAGGTCCTTTGCTGAGACTTTTAAAATACCGTCAGCATCTATGTCGAATGTGACCTCAATTTGTGGTACACCTCTTGGTGCTGGGAGTATGCCATCTAGATGGAACCTACCGAGGCTTTTGTTGTCAGCTGCCATCGGTCTCTCCCCCTGTAAAACATGTATTTCTACGCTGGTTTGGTTATCAGCTGCGGTTGAGAATATCTTACTTTTCCGTGTTGGCACAGTAGTGTTTCTTTCTATTAGGGGTGTTGCTACACCACCTAGTGTTTCCACACTAAGTGTCAGTGGTGTCACATCCAAGAGAACTATGTCTTTGTCTATGTCACCTGAGAGTACACCTGCTTGTATCGCTGCACCAATCGCGACACACTCCATCGGATCAACCTCTCGTTTTGGTTTTTTACCAAAGATCTCCTCAACCTTTTTCATCACCAATGGTATGCGTGTTGTCCCACCCACTAAAACAACATGGTCGATGTCCTCTGGTTTCAATTTCGCATCCTGCAAAGCCTGTCTGCATGGTTTCTCTGATCTATCAACAATCGGTGTAATGATCTCCTCGAACTTAGCCCGTGTAAGCTTCATCTCAAGATGCTTCGGTTCACCATCCACCACGGTGATATATGGTAGGTTTATTTCTGTTTGCATCGTTGAAGAAAGCTCCATTTTTGCTTTTTCTGCAGCCTCTAACACCCGCTGTAAAGTCGCAGGGTCTTTTCTCAGATCTATCTTATGTTTTTTCTTAAACTCCTCAGCTATGTAATCCACCAGAGCTAGGTCCATGTCAGAGCCACCGAGCTGTGTGTCACCACTTGTAGATAAGACCTCAAAGACTCCTTCGCCTACCTCCATTATTGTTACATCAAGGGTTCCACCACCGAAATCATACACAACAATCTTATGATCCCCCTGTTTGTCAAGCCCGTAGGCGAGCGCAGCAGCAGTAGGTTCGTTAATGATACGCCTCACGTTGAAACCAGCTATCTTCCCAGCATCCTTGGTCGCTTGACGTTGATCATCATTAAAATACGCTGGGACGGTAATCACCGCATCATTGATCTTCTCCCCAAGGAAATCCTCAGCATCCTTCTTTATCTTCTGCAAGATAAAAGCAGATATCTGCTCCGGTGAATACTTTTTACCCCTGATCGTGATTTTTTCTCCGCTACCCATCTTCCTTTTAACACGCAAAACAGTTCCCTCAGGGTTTGTCACCGCCTGACGTTTCGCTGCTTCACCAACCAGCATTTCACCATCTTTAGTGAAAGCAACAACTGATGGGAAATACGGTTGACCTTCTGCGCTTTTAATGATCACAGGTTTTCCTGCTTCAATATACGCAACTTCTGAGTTCGTTGTTCCAAGATCTATTCCTACAATCTTCCCCATATTACTCTACCTCCTTTTTCGTGCTCTTCTTTTTTGCTACAACAACTTGTGAGGGTCTCAACAGCTTATCCCCACAATAGTAGCCTTTCTTTATCTCCTCGATTATTTCACCATCAACGCAGTCGTCTTTTTCAACTGTGGAAATAGCATGGTGAATGTTATGGTCAAATATTTTTCCTACACTATCTAAGGATTTCACCTGTTCATGTTCACAGAAGCTATCGAGGTTGTTTAGGATTAATTTCAAGCCATGTTTTGGGTCGTTATCCTCATATGCTTTTTTTAGTAGCTCATGTAAATCAATGATTTCTAAGAGATATTTTTTTCTAGTTTCTTCTTCTTTTATTGATATTTCTTTTTCCATTCTTTTTTGATAGTTTTGTAAATCTGCATAGGAACGTAGGAGTTTATCATTTTTTTCTTTTAATTCCTGTTCAAGTTGTTTAATTTTTTCTTCAAGTTTTTTTATTTTACTCTGCAGAGACTCCTGCATTTCCCTTTTTTTTCCACCGTTTTTCTTCTCAGGCATAGTTGTATGAAAATAAAAAAATAAAGGAGAGGTATGATAGATTTAGTACTCGTCCATACCGCCGCCGGGTGGCATTCCACCTGGCGCACCGCCACCACCAGGTCCACCTGGTGGCATACCACCACCGCCTTTTGCGGCTATTATATCGTCTATCCTCAGGATCATCGTGGCTGCCTCTGATGCAGCTTGGATCTCATGTAGGCTGACTTTCAGTGGCTCTATAACCTTGTTTTTAAGCATGTTTCCGACTTTTCCGTTGAGTACGTCCACACCAGCATGTTTGTTTCCTTTTTTGTGTTCTCGTCTTATTTCCAGCATCATATCAATTGGGTCTAGCCCTGCGTTTTCTGATAGTGTCTTTGGTACTACCTCTATTGCGTCTGCGAATGCCTCAATCGCCATCTGTTCGCGGCCACCTATTGTTGGTGCATAGTCTCTTAAACCCATCGCGATTGCTGTTGCAGCTGCACCACCACCAACTGTCATTTTACCGTCTTCTAAAGCAGCTTTTACAACTGATAATGCGTCGTGTAGCGCTCGCTCTAGCTCATCAACAACATGCTCTGTTCCACCACGTATCAGTATTGAGACTGCTTTCGGGTTTTTACAGTCTGTTATAAAAGTCATTTTGTCGTCACCAAATTTCTTTTCCTCAACGGTCCCTGCATGTCCAAGGTCTTTTGAGCTTAGGTCATCTAGGCTTGCTACGATTCTTGCACCTGTTGCTTTAGCCAGTTTTTCCATGTCACTCTTTTTCGCTCGTCTAACAGCGTAGATTCCTTCTTTCGCTAGGAAGTGTTGTGCTAGGTCGTCTATGCCTTTCTGGCATATAAGGACGTTTGCACCACTGTTTTTTACTTTATCTACCATCTTTTTAAGCATGGATTCTTCTTCATCTAAGAATGCTTGTAGCTGCGATGGGTCTCGTATCTCTATTTTTGCATCAACCTCTGTTTTCTTCACCTCAAGGGCTGCATCAACAAGGGCGATTTTCGCGTTCTTTACAAGCCTAGGCATTCCTTCATGTACACGTTCTTTGTCTAGGATAATACCCTTTATTATCCCTGTATCCTGTATTGTTCCACCCTGTTTCTTCTGGACTTGAATATTGTCAAGATCAACAACGGTTTTTCCATCTATCTTTTCTACAATGTTTGATACTGATTCAACGACAACATCAGCCAGCATCTCTTTTGCAGAGCTTGCGCCCTTGCTTGCCATAGAAGTTATTGCAATGTCTTTAAGCGTGTTTTTGTCACCTGGTTTTATCGGTATCGCTATTTTGTTTAATATCTCAACAGCTTTCTCGGTTGCCATCTGATATCCTCTGGTTATAACTGTTGGATGGATGTTTTGGTCCAATAGTTCACCAGCTGATTTTAATAGCTCACCGGTTAAAATTACGGCTGTTGTTGTTCCATCGCCGCATTCTTCATCTTGTGCTTTTGCAACCTCAACAATCATCTTTGCAGCAGGATGCTCAACATCGATCTCTTTTAGGATTGTAGCACCATCGTTTGTGATTACTACATCCCCCATTGAGTCAACGAGCATCTTGTCCATACCTTTTGGACCTAGTGTTGACTTCACTGCGTCTGATATTGCTCTTGCTGCCATTATGTTGTTTAGTTGCGCGCCTTTACCTTTCTCTCTTTTTGTTCCTTCTTTTAATATTATTATAGGTTGTTGACCACCCATCATAATTTTCTTTTGCCTCCTTATAATTTTTCTTTAAAAGCAAAAACGGTATACAAACACTTCTATATAAAACTTACTATGGCTGTCTCTGATGCGGCATAAAAAAAAATCATATCAACGATTTCTTTCTAAGCCAATCCAAATCACTAACATACAACTTCCTGATATCATCCAAACCGAATTTCATCATAGCAAGCCTCTCTAAACCGAGACCCCACGCTAAAACAGGGTTCTTAACACCAATAGGCTCAGTAACCTCTGGTCTAAATATGCCGCTACCACCAAGCTCCATCCACTTACCATTCCAGAAAACATCAACCTCCATACTAGGCTCAGTATAAGGGAAATAACCTGGGCGGAAACGAATCTTCTCAAAACCCATCCTGTTATAAAACTCCTTCAAAACACCAATCAGTTGCCTAAAATTCGTGTTCTCCTCATGAACAATACCCTCAATCTGATAAAACTCAGGTAGATGAGTTGTATCAATACTCTCCTTCCTGAAAACCTTACCAATGGAAAAAACCTTACAAGGTGGCTCAGGATGATTATACAAATACCTGATTGTGTTAACAGTTGTATGAGTTCTCAGTAAAACCCTTTCACTCTCAGCAGTAGAAAACTTATAACCCCAACCAGTGGAAGAAGTACCACCACCATCCTCATGTACCTTCGCGATCTTCTCAACCAACTCTTTTTCTTTTATCTTCAATCTAGAAGGGTTCTTACAATATAATGTGTCCTGCATCTCACGAGCAGGATGATCCTGAGGTATAAACAGCATGTCCATGTTCCAGAAACAAGACTCAACATAATCCCCCTCTATCTCCTCAAAACCCATCTGAATAAATATCTGCCTTATCTTTGATATCAAATCAACAAGCGGATGAGCCTTACCACCATATACTGCTGGCGCAAAAGCATGAATATCATATGGTCTTATTGTTTTGTTTCTCCATTCACCGCTCTTAATCACCGAGGATGTTATCTGAGAGATTTCATCTTCTATGCTAACACCCTTTTCTAAAATCTTTTTACCATAATTAGTCAACATTACAGTACTAGTAACAACCTCTTTTTCCCGGATTATGTTTTTTCTTGACAACAATGATTTGATCTTGTTTTTATCAACCTCGATGTTTGGGTTTTTGTCAAGTAACTCTAGTATTTTTTCTTCTTCGGTTTCTGTTTTAAGTGCTTTTTTCCCTTTTTCAGTTATCTCCAAAACCGTATCATCTTTCTCTTTTTTTATAATAGCCCAATCATTTCTTTTAAGCCAGCCTACCGCAACAGATTTCTCTTGTTCATCAAGAACCGCTGATAGGTCTTTTAGTGAGGCTCTACCATTTCTATCAGATATAAATTTTAGTGCACGTTTCTCAGGCAGGCCTTTTTCTAGGAAATGTTTTCCTTCTTTTCCAAGTGAATAAACTGTTTTAATATGCTGTTCTACTGTTACCAATTTCTTTGATTGTAGCCATGATGAAGCATTCATCACCTCTGCTTCTTGGTTGAAATCACCGTTTTTAAAAATTTCTTCAGGTTGAGCTTTGCCTTTAAATTTTTTTAATGTAAGTAGTACTTTTTTTTCGTTTTGTGAAAGCTCCTGAATAATCTTATCTAGATCCATTGGAAACCAGAAATAATTTAGTTATCTATTAACATATCGATTAAACATAAATCATCTTTTTATATGAAAAGTGTTATACGTCCTTTCATCAGGGCCCGTAGCTTAGACTGGATGGAGCAACCGGCTGATAACCGGTAGGTCGAGAGTTCAAATCTCTCCAGGCCCACTAATTTTTCTTATAGAATTTTTAGCAGTGGAAATAGAATTTGTAATCTAAGTCTGTTATTTCTACCATGTATTCGTGCCATTCGTTTGTCTTGTTTTGTATGAAAAGTTCTGCACCATCTCGTCCGATTGCTTCCATTAGTACTGTATCTTTTTTGAATTCCTCTAGTGCTTCCATGAGGTTTGTGGGTAATCTCTTGATTTTGTGTTTCTTGATTTCCTCATCTGTCATTTTGTAGATATTTCCTAGTACTGGTTCGTATGATATTTTTTTCTTTACTCCATCTAAACCAGCGTGTATAAGCGCCGCAAAAAACAGGTATGGGTTAGCTGCTGGGTCAGCGTTTCTTATTTCTATGTCAACATTCTTTTTTGCTGCTATCCTTATTAGACTACTCCTGTTATGTGGCGCCCAAGCTATGTAGATTGGTGCTTCAAAATGTGGTATTAAACGTTTATAAGAGTTCAATGTAGGGTTTGCCAAAGCAGCTATGGCACGTGAGTGCTCTAGTATCCCACCTATGAAGTATCGTGCTGTTTGGCTGAGACCCATTGGGTCGTTTTCATCAGCAAACATGTTTTTCCCTTTTTTGTA
The DNA here is from genome assembly GCA_029907305.1 of Candidatus Thermoplasmatota archaeon. Classification (NCBI taxonomy): domain Archaea; kingdom Methanobacteriati; phylum Thermoplasmatota; species Thermoplasmatota archaeon. The sequence goes on along the minus strand of JARYMC010000004.1, from coordinate 27,571 downwards.
AAGAGCTATGTGTGCATGCATACCGTTTCCTGCTTCTTGTGAGAATGGTTTTGGCATGAATGTGATTTCTATGTTGAACATAGATGCTATGTCTCTTGCTAGATATTTGAAGTAGCAACAGAAATCTGCTGCTCTTATTGCATCCATGGCTTTTACTTCCACTTCATGTTGTGATTTACCTGTTTCATGATGATGGTATTTAACCTGGTAACCACATGCCATCAAGATATCTGCGAGTTTTTTACGGTAATTTTTTGCATTGTCAAGAGGCGGTGGTATAAAATAGCCTTCGTTCTCCTTAATTTGTGTGTATTTATCTGGGTGGTCGTTAAAAGCATAGAACTCCATTTCAGGTGATATCATAACTTTATCATAACCCTGTGTTTTTGCTGTTTCCAACGCTCTTTTAAGAATATGCCTAGGACCAGCGCGGTAGGGGTTCAGTTCTATATCATATAGATCAGCGCGGATAAGTGCTTCACCTTCTTCATGTGGTAGTAACATAAAAGTGTCCTGATCAGGTATAGCTAGCATATCTGATTTTTCTACTTTCCTGAAACCCACTGAGGAGCCGTCGAATCTAAGACCTTTTTTTATTATATCATCTTTTAGGAATCTATCTGCTGGTATATGTACGACCCTTAGCCCACCCATAAGGTCGGTGAAATGTAGTTGTATCCAGCGTACCTTTTTTGTTTCAACCTGTTTTTTTATCTGTTGTAGGTTCATACAGAGGGTAGGAATAACTATGTCTTATAAGATTTTTGGTAAAAACACGATAAAAATCAGTTGTCTGATAATATTTGATCAAACTGGTAGTCTTCCCATTTCTTTTTACCAAACAAAATTTTAAGCTCAACAGGTGTTATAATCGGTGTTTTATACTGCATATAATCATCTATAGCGATCCTGGGGCATGCTGTTGAAACAAAACAATCTATGTCTCTAAAACTCTGCAAAACTATTGGCGAGAAACTGTTCAACGCGATTATGTATGATTTTTTTTGTTTTGAATCTAAGAACTCTTTTATTTCATATGCTAGTTTGATTCTCTGTTGACCTTTTTTTGTTCCAACTAATATACCAAATGTTTTTGCGCTTTTTGAACGAGCCATAGCACCATATCTCTGTTTCAGGATAGTATCTTTTAAATCTTCTAGTTCTTGTGTTTTTACTGTGTTTGTGTATGGGTCAGCTGTGACAACTGTTTTTTTAGTTGCAAAAAGAAGACCAAGAGGATGGAAGTTGCCGCTTCCTATGAATAGAAAAGAGTCTACTTTGTCTGCGATTTTTGTACCAGCTGTAAAATTACACCCGAGGATTTGTCCTTTTCTATGTATTCTTTTGTCACCATCTGATACTATTGGTTCTAGGTTATGTTTTTTTAGTATATCACTTGTTTTTTCTATCATATGTAGGTGTTGCGCTGTTGTTACAACACCTATTTTTTTACCCTTCAAAAACGGTATAGCTTTTTCAACAACCTTTGTAACATCATGGGTTGAAAGTGCGTTTATAAAAATTATTGGGATAGAAAAATTATCCATGTTTGGTATGGGTGTGTGTCCTATGTGTATTATGCATTCTACACCAAGGTTTTTTAGTTCATCGTCTGCAACATCACATGCACCAAAACATGAACTCGCAGAAACAACCATGTTTGCATCTGTTTCCTTTTCTAGGTAGTCAACCATTTTTAGGGCATCCATCTTCAAGCCTTCAGGAAGCTGGATCGCCAATGTTTTATAACCATTTTTTTTAACCGTTTTCACAGCTGTTTCAAAATCGATATTGTAACCAGAAATTTTCATTACATTACCTCGCCTATGTTTGATACCAGTGTTTTGAAAAAGTTCATCCTGTAATTGTATGATTCATTTGATGTATCGATCTCAAAATGTTTTTCATCTGATGTAAATGGCTCAAAAGTCTTTTTTTGTTCAACGTATATTTCCCATCTCCCATCAGAAACAGATCTTTTTTTCAACCTTTGTTCTAAACGTTTTCTCACGACGTCATCCGTGCATACACAGTGGATAATCATTAACTTAGAATGGTTTTTTGCTGCTATTTGATGTGCCATTTCCCTGTATTTCTTTTTTTGGAATGTAGCATCCAAAACAACGTTTTCCCCTTTTTTCAAAAAATCTGATGCTTTTTCCATAACCTTCTCGTAAGTGTAACCAACTTTTTTCGGGTCATATAAACCAGTGTTTAGTTTGTCGTGGTGTCTCTCAAATTTATCTATACCAGCTAGTTCTTTTCTCACAACATCCGTGTTTATTTGATGAGCATGATAGTCCACAGCTATTTTTTGTGCTACCGTTGATTTACCAGTTCCAGTGAGCCCACATACTAGGAACAACAACGGTTTTGTTTTATGTAAATCCAGTGAGAAAAGCGATGCATAATATTGTGATAACTCAAAATATTTCTTTGCTGTTTCAATAATGGTATTCTTTTTTTTGCTGTCTATATCCTGGTCGTTTAGCTGGAAACTGTTTACTTTCCCACGTACATATGCTCGATAGGATTTGTAAAAATTCAATACATCAAATATACCATTGTCGTTGCTTTTTTCTACATATCTCTGTATTAGATAACTTGATAGATACGGGTGGTTTAGGTAGTCTAAGTCCATTGCTAGAAAAGCTATGTCAGATGCCACGTCGCAAAACCTGAATCTTTTGTTGAACTCTATGCAATCAAATATGTGGATTTTATCATTTGATACAACTATGTTTCCTGAGTGTAGATCACCATGGCAATCTTTTATACATCCTTCTTTCATCCTGTGGCCAAAAAGCTCTTTTTTCTTTTCAAAAAACTTTTTGTTTGCCTCTTTTATGTACCAATATGTGTTTTTTGGTATTGTTATGTCTATAAATGGTTTTGTTTGCTCAAAGTTTTCATCTATGTTTTGTTTAACTGTTTTTAGTTCACCGTATTTTGTAATTTCTTCTGTATTTTCTTGTGAGTTGTAGAAATCAACAAGTATTGTGCATATACGATCTATGGTTTCTTCGTTGATTTTACCTTGTTTCAGCAGATTTGTCATTATTTGTTCCTGTGGGAATTCTTTCATTTTTAGTGTGTATTCAACGATTTCTCCTTTTCCATTTAACTCTATTTTGTTGTTCATTTGTGTGATTGGTAAAACATCCAGATAGATGTCTGGGCATAGTCTTTTGTTTAATCTTTTTTCTTCTTCACAGAAAAACTTTCTTTTTTCTAGTGTTGAGAAATCAAGGAATCCAAAGTTAACAGGTTTTTTGATTTTGTATGCAAAACTTCCTGTTAGAGCAACGTATGATATATGTGTTTGTAGGATTTCAACTGATTTAACATTGTGTCCATAAAACTTAGGGTTTTTGAGGTGTTCGACTATCTTTGATTGTTCCATATAGAACAATGAAATCATGTTTTTATAAAAGCTTTGTCATTCTATTGAAACAATCCTATTAAAAACACGAATAAAACCTGTATTACAATTAAAGATAATGCTGATGGAACAAAAAATTTGTATATCCTTGTTGGGTCAGTTTTTAGGTAATCACTGCTTAGAACATTGCATAGATGAATCGGTGATATCAAGTATCCTACGAGTGAGCTTATGAATATTATACTTGTTAAACCAAGTATACTGAGCCCTGTTGCTTGGAAAAACGGTTGAACAAGGAAATATGATAAGGCGATTGCACCAAGGTTATAACCAGTTATGAAACCCAGCAGCAGGGGTATTAGGATTATCATTGCCAACGCTGGAGCTGAAAAACCACCTATGATACCTGCTATTATCTCGTTTGCTTTTGATACTTCGAACATCTGTCTGAATATCATAATACCAAAGATAGCCAATGCTAGTTTCCATGTGAGCGACTTTTTGAGTATCTGGAGATATTCTTTTACTTTGATTTTTGTGAGGAAATACAAAACTACTATACTAACTATTATGCCTATTAGAAAAGATGTTGTTTCAGGGAAATCAACTATTCTCAGAACCCCATAGAAAAACAATGGGGTAACCGGTGGTATCAGATATATCAAGCCATTGTATTCTCTTTTTTCCCCATTTTGTTTATCTGTTTTTCCTATGAATTTTTTCAGTAAAAACAGTCCAATGAGTATTGATGCTATAAAAGCTGGCATATTGATTAGCATTAGAGAATATATGTTTATGTCAGAGAATTTTGTGCTACAGATAAGTATCATTGCAGAAGAGATAGGATACACTGGGAACCATATGTGTCTGAACCACATGTTGAGCATATTTTTTTGGTTTTTATCCAGTTTATATTTATCTCCTTCTTCATCTAGCATAGGCGCAGAAAACAACGCGCCACCTGGGACTGGCATAAGACCATAGACTGCTGGTGTCACACCTAGTATGCCACCTTTTGAAAAAATTGTTCTAAGACTAGAAATAAGTTTTTTTATGCTACCTGTTTCCTGCATTGATTTCGCTAAAACATATATCAACGTCATCAGCAACGCAAGCTCAATGGTTTCTGTCACCAGTTGCTGTTTTTCAAATGAATAAATTGTCGCCTCAACCATCGCTTTTGGTATATCAACTGGTTGTATTGTTTGCAGAGAAAAAACACCTAATATCAAGGATCCTATTATTAGTGATGCACCAAAGTTAAACTGTTTCCTTATAAGAAAAATTATGACTATAAAAGCGATGATTACACCTAGCATTATAGCGAGTTCACTTAGCAGCATATTATTTGCATCCAGAAAACCTTGTTCTATTTAACTAGTTAACTCTTTAGCGCATCTCTCAGCGTCTTCAATTGTTTTCTCGTAATCAATAGTCAAAAACTCTTTGTCTAGCATTAATGGTTTACCATTCACTATGGTTGTAGAAACATCATTTCCCCGCATAGCATAAACTAGGTGTGACACAAGATCATGTTTTGGTGTGAGATGTGGTTTGTTTAAATCAATAATTATTATATCAGCTTTTTTTCCTACCTCAATTGAACCAATATTTTTTTCCATCTTCAAGCATCTTGCTCCACCAATTGTAGCGAAATCAAAAACAGTTTGCGCAGGCAACACACCAGGGTCCCATCTATGCTGTTTATGCATAAGAGCACAGAACTTCATCGTGTCAAACATATCTAATACATTATTGCTTGCTGCACCATCTGTACCAAGACCCACAACTACATCAGATTGAATCAGCTCAGGTATAGGGGCGAAACCACCAGTTGCTATCTTCATGTTGCTAACCGGGCAGTGTGAAACCTTTGAGCCACCGTTTTTTATATCAATTATCTCGTTTTTTGTTATCCAGCCACAATGCGCTAGCACCATGTTTTCGCATAACAAGCCATGTTTTTTTAGTTGCTCAACAGGTCTAACACCATATTTTTTTTGCAGATCATATACCTCTTCTCTTGTTTCAGCACAGTGGGTATGAATCAAGACATCATATTTATCTGATAAATCCCTTATTTTCTCTAGGTTTTCTGGTCCACACGTGTATGTTGCATGTGGTGCTATAACAGGTTTTATAAGATCGTTGTTCCTCCATCTTTTTATGAATTTTTCACACTCAGGGAAAAACTGATCCGAGGAAAACTCTGGTGTACCAAGATCCAGCATTGGGAAACCTAGGAAGCCTCTCAGACCAGTTTCCTCAGTTGTTTTTCCTATGGTGTCCTCAAAAAAATACATGTCTAGATAAGTGGTTGTACCAGAGCTTATCATCTCCAACAAACCTAGTCGTGTTCCTATCTCTATGGATCTAGGGTTTAGTTTAGCCTCAATAGGCCATATCCTCTCCTTAAGCCATCTGCTTAGTATCATGTCGTCTCCGTAGCCGCGTAAGAGTGTCATTGGTATGTGTGTATGCGTGTTTATAAGACCTGGTAAAACAAGTTTGTTTCTACCATCTATTTTGTAATCAGCTTCTACATTAATGTTTTTTTTAGAAATCTGGGTGATTTCTTTATCTTCTATATAGAGGTCACCCATGATCTTTTGTTTTTTTTTGTTTTGGGTGATTATAGAAGTGTTTTTTATGAGAATACTCATGTGATCCTCAGTCTTCTAGGTCTGTTCCTTCTGCCCAAAGTTGATTAAATTCATCGTTTAGTTTTTCGACTATCTCTTTTTCAACAGTCCAAATGCCTATCTCGTCTTTTTTCACTGGGCCTGCGAGAATAAGTGCTCTGTCGTTTCCTATTATGAAGTTGCCTTTTAGATCAGGGTTTGATTTAACATTTAAACCAGCGAGCATCTTTTTGTCTTTGTATTTATTAACAATAACTTTGGAGTCTTTTGGTATTTCTATATCGCCTAGGTATTCTGCCATGATTTTTGGGTTTGTTATCTCTGATATGTGCCAGCTTTTTGTTGGTTTAGATGCTGGTTGTGACCTTGTTGTTTTTTTTGTTCCTATCTCTATTGCTATTCCTAGAAATACTACCCCTATCACAAAACCTATTATCAACGAAACTACATCCATAACTCATTCCATCCTAAATGGTATATTTACTATCATAGATATATATGTTTGGTAAATATAAAAAGTGGTGGTGTTACAACAAGATTTATCTTAGGTATCTGTATATTGGGGGCAGGAAAAAAAACGTAGTAGGTTTCGCATCTTATGGATAAAAACAGTGTTATCAGCAGGATAAATGATTTGAGAAAAAAGAAAAAAGCTGTTATTCTCGCTCATAACTACCAGATACCAGAAGTCCAAGATATAGCTGATTTTGTTGGTGACTCACTGGATTTGTCTCTTAAGGCAACTAAGACTGATGCGAAAAACATTGTTTTCTGTGGTGTTGATTTCATGGCAGAGTCAGCGAAGATCCTCAACCCCGAGAAAAAAGTTGTTCTCCCTGTTAAAGATGCTACTTGCCCTATGGCTGCTATGGTTGATGCAGAGGCTCTCAGATGTTTGATTAAAGATCATCCTGATGCTGAGGTTGTGGCGTACATTAACACCACTGCTGAGGTTAAGGCATTGGCTGATATTTGTTGTACTTCTGCGAATGGTGTAAAAATTGTGAAAAGTATTTCTTCTAAAAAAGTTATTTTTGTACCTGATATAAACCTTGGTTCTTATATCCAGCGTTTCGTTCCAGAGAAAAAGATGATACTATGGCCTGGTATCTGCCGTACTCATCATAACATAACTAAAGAGGATATCCTAGGTTTGAAAAAGAAGCATCCTGGTGCTGAGGTTCTTGTTCACCCTGAGTGTAGATTGGAGGTTATAGACATTGCTGACAAGGCGCTTTCAACAAATGGTATGGTTAATCATGTTAGGGAATCCAGGGTAAAAGAGTTTATTATTGGTACTGAAAAAGGTCTTTGTTATAGGTTGAAAAAAGAGAACCCTGGTAAAGAGTTTTATCCAGTTGAGTCAGCTGTTTGTCCTAATATGAAGAAGATTGATTTAGAAAAAATCTTAAATAGTCTTATAACCTTAGAACCAGAGGTTAAACTACCATCTGATATTATGGAGGAGGCTAAATTGCCTCTTCAGCGTATGATGGATGCTGGGCGGGGTGACTAAAAAATGAAAAGAATATATATGGACTATGCATCAACTACTCCTGTTGACGATGAGGTTTTAAAAGAGATGATGCCTTTTTTCCAAAAAAACTATGGGAACCCGGCTAGCATACATTTCTTTGGCAGAGAAGCTGATAAGGCTGTTGAAAACGCTAGAAACCAGGTTTCAGATTTAATAGGTTGTAGCCCTGAGGAAATCATTTTTACTTCTGGTGGCACTGAGTCTGATAACCTTGCGATAAAAGGTGTTGCTTATCTAAATAAGAATAAACGTGGTGGAAAAGGCTACAATATAATAACCTGTTGTATAGAGCATCCTGCTGTTCTTGAAACCTGTAAACATCTAGAGAAACAGGGTTTTAATGTAAAGTTTTTACCAGTTGATAAATACGGTTTTATAAACCCAAAAGAGTTGGAAGAATCTATTTCTGAGGATACTTTTCTTGTTACGATAATGTTTGCTAACAACGAGATAGGTACTATAGAGCCTATTGAGGAGATCGGTAAAATAACAAAAAAACATGGTGTTTTGTTGCATACAGATGCTGTTCAAGCAGTGGGTAAGGTTCCAATTGATGTAAACAGGTTAAATATTGATTTGTTGTCAATTTCATCTCATAAGATTTATGGCCCAAAAGGAGTTGGTGCTCTTTATGTTAGGAAAGGGGTTAAACTGGAGCCGCTAGCTCATGGTGGTGGACATGAAAAGGGTTTTAGGAGCAGTACGTTGAATACCCCTGGTATTGTTGGTCTTGGTAAAGCATGTGAGCTTGGCAAGGAACGTTTTGACAAAGACACAGAACATATGAAAAAACTTAGGGATACTTTGATTAAGAATGTTTTGGAAATCGAGGAGAGTTTTCTTAATGGTCATCCTGAAAAACGTTTGGTTAACAATGCTCATTTCCGTTTCTTTGCTATTGAGGGTGAGTCGTTGAATCTCATGCTTGATGACAAAGGTGTTGCTGCTGCTACTGGTTCTGCTTGTTCCTCAAAGAAGCTACAGCCATCACATGTACTCCTAGGGTTAGGGCTTAAACCTGAGGAGGCACATGGTTCTATTAGATTATCACTTGGTAGATCTAGCACAAAAGAAGAGGTCGAGTATGTTTGCAAGGTTTTACCAGAGATTGTTCAAAAACTTAGGAATATGTCCCCGCTTTGGAACAGGTAGGTTGTTTTTTAGATGAACGATATGTATACTGAGAAGGTGATGGATCATTTCCGTAACCCCCGTAACATGGGTGAGATCAAGAACCCTGATGGTTATGGTAAAGTAGGCAACCCTGTTTGTGGGGATGTTATGGCTATTTACATAAAGGTTAAGGATGAAAAGATTGTTGATATAAAATTTAAAACATTTGGATGCGTACCGCATAACGAAGAAGTTATGTTAAAAGATGGTTCTTGGAAAAAAGTTTCAGAACAACCTGTAGATTTAATTAATAGCTTTGGAAATCGAGTTGACATTAAAAAGAGATATTCAAGGGAATATGATGGCAAATTACTAAATATTGTACCTTTTGTATCACCATATAATTCATTTATGCTTACTCCAAATCATCCTGTACTTGCTATAAAAAGGCAATGGATGAAAAAATCACAAATATCAAATTCTAAATGCAATTGGCTTAGATTAAATAAAAAGGAACTATCAACTACTGATCCTTACTATGTTGATGCACATAATCTTTCCGCAGGAGACTATTTGGTGTTTATTCCATTAAATTCTACAGAAGACAATCCTGTTCTATCAGAAGATTATCTTAAACTTCTTGGTTATTATTTATCTGAAGGATATTTTACAGCGAAAGGGAGTGTCGTTGCTTTTGCATTTAATAAAAATGAGAAAGAAAATATCAATGAGCTCAAAACTCTTATTTTGAAGGTTACTGGAAAAAATGTAAAGATGAGGATAAGAAAAAGTGTCGCAGAGGTTTATGTTTGTTCAAGAAAACTTGTGAGATCACTGAAAGAACATGGTGGTAGTTTAGCAAAAAACAAAAGAATGTCTGAGGAAGTTATGAAGCTTCCACCAAAAAAACAATGGAATATATTTTTGAGTTATTTCAAGGGGGATGGTAACAAGTACAAAAGAAGAGCCGGAGATTCAGAAACTTACAGAATTGATACAACATCAAAAACGCTTGCGATTCAAATGCAGCAGATTTTAGCAAGAAATGGGATATTTGCATCAATTAGTAAGATTAAAAGAAAAACACATAAACTGGAAGGGCAGATAATCAGAGGAGTTGATCAATATCATCTGTCATTTAAAATTAATAAAAACAATAGTTTTGTTAAAAGGAAAGATAAGTATTTTTTAGTTCCAATACGGAAGATAGAAGAAATAAGATATAAAGGGCAGGTCTATAATTTTGAAGTTGCTTCTAATGATCATTCTTATCTTGTAAGGGGCTTTGCGGTTCATAACTGCACGGCCGCAATTGCCACAAGTAGTGTTCTAACAGAGATGGTCAAAGGCAAAACCATTGATGAAGCACTTAAGATAACCCGTGATGATGTAGCAAATGAGCTTGGTGGGTTACCAGCGGTTAAGATGCATTGTTCAAACCTGGCGGCTGATGCTTTACGTGAAGCGATAAAAGACTATAGAAGTAAACAAAAAAAATGATGGTTATGAGCACATATATCTATATCGATGGTTGGAAATCTAACCTGCGTTTTTCATCTGCGCATATAATACCTGAGTACGAAAAATGTGGGCGATTACATGGTCATACTTATGCTGTTCACGCGAAAGTAAATGGTAAATGTGATAAGAATGGTATAATAATGGATTTTTCTTTACTGAAGGATATTCTTAAACAGATTACTGATGAGCTTGATCATAAGGTTTTGATTCCTGAGAAAAACACTAATGTGAAAATCGAGAAAGATAATAGTTCTGTTAGGATATCTTTTCTTGGTAAAAAATATGTTTTTCCTTTGGTTGATTGTGTTTTTCTACCTGTTGGTTCGACGACGGCTGAGAATCTCGCAGGTTATGTTTTAGATAAACTGCAGAAAAATATTGATATACCAAAAAATATTGAAAGTATTGAAATTGGTGTTGATGAAGGATTTGGGCAGGGTGCTCGTTTAGTTAAATTATTTAAATAGAATGGGGGTGTTTGTTATGGTTAAAAAAGCGGTTTGTTTGATATCCGGTGGTATTGATTCTTGTGTGACTGCTTTTCTGGCTAAGAAAAGTGGTTACGATGTTTATTGTTTGTCTTTTAACTATGGGCAGCGTCATGAAAAGGAGATTAGGCATGCTGAGATGATTGCTTCTGCTGTTGAGGCGAAGAAGCATGTTGTTTTTGATGTTGATCTAAGTAAGTTTGGTGGTTCTTCTTTGATGGATACTTCTTTGGATGTTCCGAAAAACCAGGATTTGAAGGATATAGGTAAGGATATTCCTTCTACTTATGTTCCTGGTAGGAACACTGTTTTTTTGTCGGTTGGTTTGTCTTATGCTGAGGCTATTGGTGCTGATGCTTTGTTTATTGGTGCTACTGCGATGGATTATTGTTTACCAGGTTCAACCAAGATATTTACTGAGGATGGAATCAAAGATTTAAAAGATATTGCAAAAGGCGATAAGGTATTATCAGTAGGTATTGATGGACTCAGTTGGCAGCCTGTTGTTGGTATATATAAGCAAAAGATGAGAGATAAGTTATTAGAAATAAATGCAAATGGAATTAAAATAAGATGTACTCCTGAACATCATATGTTAAAGTATGTAATTTCTAAACATAAACCAAGTATTAAATTTGATTGCATAAAAATTGTTGAAGCTAATGAATTAAAAGTGGGTGACTATCTCCCAGTTGCATGTTCTGCAATAAATGTAAAAAATAAAAATAATAGGTTTAATCCAGCTTATTTAAGATTAATCAGTTGGTATGTAACAGAGGGTTGCTTGCATGGAATAAACGGGATTGCAATTTATCAGTCACCTGAAAAAAATAAAAAATATTTTGAAGAAATTATTCAGACCACTAAAAAATTACACTATAAACCAAATATTTCTAGTAATGAAATCACAATTTTTAATAAAAAATTACGTAAAGAATGTGAAAAATTGGGAAAAAAAGCAAATGAAAAACATTTACCTGCACATTTTTTAAGTTTACCAAATTCAGCATTAAAAATAATTTTTGAGACATTAGTTAAAGGTGATGGCAATATAAATGAAAGGAATTTTTGGACATCTTCGAATGAATTATTACAACAATTCTGGTATATTGCAAATCGTCTTGGATATCGATGTACATTTTTATGGGGAAAAAGCGAAGGGCAAATTAAAGGAGTTCATTATGGTAGTGGAAGAACGAAATTTTTAGGTACTAGTTTTGTTCGCATTCAAAAAATAAAAGAGATTGAAAATAAAGAAGAGCTATATGATTTAACAGTAGAAAAAAATCACACTCTTCTAGCAGGTGATCAAGGATTGTTGTTTATTTCACAAAGTGGTTACCCTGATTGTAGACCTGAGTATATTGAGGCTTTTCGTAAGGTTTCTAAACTTGGGACTAGAGCTGGTGTTGAGGGTAGGCCTATTAGGATAGAGGCTCCGCTTCTTTATATGACTAAGAAGGAGATAATTGAAAAAGGTTTAGAGCTTGGTGTTCCTTTTGAAAAAACCTGGTCCTGTTATCTTGGTGGTGATAAAGCCTGTGGTCGGTGTGATTCTTGTTTGCTTAGGCTGAAGGGTTTTAAAGAAACTGGTGTTAGGGATCCTATTGAGTACAGTTTTTTACCTGATTGGTACTAGGTTTGTTGTTTCTTTTTTGTTTTGTAATAATCATAGAAGTCTAGTATGATTGGTATTGATATTAGTACAGCTAGTAGTATTATTAGGCAGGCTATGCTGTCTGATTGAACGTTTGCTACTGTTACTTCTTTGTTGTTATCCCAGAATGCTCCGCTTACTAGGTCGTTGAAGAACAGGTTTATTGTTCCTATCCATGGTAGTTCTGATCTTGCTTTGCCTGATATCCATTCAAGTCTTATTGGTTCGCTGCATATGCCACCTAGTTGGTCGCATTCTTTGTTTGTATAGGGGTTGTCTCCTTTTGTTATGAAACCTGAGTGAGACCAGTCTGGTGAAACAGCTTTGTTGTTTTCTTGTAAACCTATTTCTGGTATGTAAAGTGTTTTCTGGTTGTATATGCCGTATTCTTCTATTGTGTAGGTTTTTTCTGTGCCGTTTATTTCTACGTCAACCCAGCACATTGCTCTGTGGATTATTTGGTCTTCTGTTGTGTCACCATATTTTCTATAAACTATTACGTCTCCGTAGTTTCCATAGGTTTTTAGGTCTTCTCTCCCCTGGTTTTTTGCATAACCGTAGGTTACTATATCGCTTCTCTTTGTTACTTTAACAAGTAAAACCATGTCTCCCGCGTCTATGGTTCCTAGTCTACCGAATGGTTCGTTCGCATGCATCATACTACCAGACTCGATAGCAACCATTGGTGTGCCAAGCCATTGGCCAGTGTAAGACCACAGGATTATTATTATGATAAAAACTGCTAATAGGGCAAAAAGTATGTCTCTGATTAGGGATATCTTGCTGTTTTTGCTATGCCAGAAACGTAAAAATAGCTCTTTAATGCTCTTGATGTTCATCTGCTTATCACATTCTCTTTTTTTATGTTTTCTGTGCGGGAAATTGTATGTTTTATTGAGGACCCACATATAGGGCAAGTGTTTATATTTTCTTTGAATTTTTTACCGCAGCCTCGACATTGATAGGTCCATTTAAACTTTTTTGTTATACCTTTTTGTGATATTGTTTCAAATTTTATTTTCAATGTTTGTGCAACGTTTTGTATTGAGTAATCATCTGTTAAGATAACTGCTTCATCGTTTTTGTTTAAATCTAATGCTAGTGCTAGGATTTCTTTGTCTACATCTGATAATCTTTTTTTATCACCTGTTTTTAGTGAGATTTCATCTATTTTTTTGATTGATTCTTTTGTTGGATCTTGTATTTTTAATCCTTTTTCTAAAAGGAATTGGAAGTTTCTGTAATCTTTGCCACCTGTTGAAAATTCTTTGGTTACGCCAGGTGTAGTAAGCATGCCTGCATCTAAGTTAATTGTTTTTCCTGAGAGAATAACTGATGTGTCCAATATATAAAATGTTAACTTTTTTTGTTGATTCATTTGGTTTGAGGTAAGTAGTATTATTCTATTTTATTTTAACTGTAATCTGATATGTATAAAGAAAAGAGAATGGTTTTTTATCCTGTGGTGTGTTGTGATCCACTAGCGAAAGGCCAGATTTCTATCCAGGTAGTTCCGTCTTGTGTTCCGTATACTGTAGCTGTATCATAGCCTATTGTTCCACCCCATTGTATGTCTGCTTGTGATGGCGGCCATAGTTTCCATTTGACGTAGAAGTTTTCTGCATAAACTCCTCCACCTACGATTTCTATTCCTCTGTTGTCTGGACCTAGTAATGTGAAGCTCAAACTTGAGATAGTTTGTCCGTTTGTATCAAAATAGAACTCTTTTTGTACTGTTGGACCACCTGCTAGTTTCCATTTAACTTCCATATAATCGGTTAAGTCCAGATCAGATGTGAATGTTAAACCACCTATTTCAAATGAGATTAGTTTGATTGTTAAATCAAATTCGCTTTCAAATTTGATCATTTTAAGGTCGCTCTGTAAATCCCATTCTATGTCTAAGTCTTCCCATTGATCTGTTTGTAGGTTAACTAGTCTTGAGTATGTGATATGGTTTGCAATGTATAGTTTACCTGTTATCTCTATTTTATCGTTTACGTTTTTCATTATTTTGAAATCATCTGCTTTGAAACCACTTAATGCTATGCGTCTACCTGTAGGTGTCGAACCATATCTTATTGATGTGAAAGTTATCCAGTCTACTAGCTGGGTATCGTCTGTATCCAGATATACTCCTATGATCTTGTTGTTTGAATCTTCATACCATTTCAATGTCATGGTTTTTGAGTAATCGTTAACAAGATTGAGTAGATCAATTGATAATTTTCTGTTTGTATCTTCGTATGTGCATAATGGACCGAAAGCGTTCATGCCATTGTTCAAAGTTATTATCTTGTTTGCAGAATCGTATACTATGTTGAACTGACCTGGTTTAAGGCCTATATTGCCAACTGTTAAAGTTTTATCAGACCATTTCAGTTTGATGAGAGCCATGTTTATGGTATGGTTGTTGTTTATATGTAGCATTTTGGTATCTGATTGTTTTTGCCAACTAAAGTTTAGTTTAACTGGTTGTATCTGTATGTTCTCTATGGAGAATTCAACTGGGTTTTGTGAATCGTTGTAAGTTAGTTTACATAATGTTAGTGAACCTAAAACATTACTTGTAATGTTGAAATATCCATTTGAGTTTGGTTGCTCACGTTTCCATTTAATATTGGATGATCCTTGATTTAAAGTCATATTACCAAGTTCTAACTCTAGCTGACCATGGATAATTTTTAGATTATGATGGATGGGTGTGACAACACCTATGGCAACTTGGCCTCTTACACCTGGCTGCCATTCTGTGATATCCATTGTTCCAGAACCAGAGTATGTGCCATTTATTTTCCAGTTACCATAACTCAAAGTGGTTACATCAATATTCCAGTTAAAAGCAATATTAGCTGCTACGTAAAAGTGTTGGCTATTAAATTCTGAGTGAATTATGCCTCCACTGTTTACGTTAAAGGATGATATAGTGAAATCAATGGTTCTGCTGTTTTGTGGACCAATTGCAAGATGCAAGTTTTCGAAACTTAGTGTGCTTGTTTGGTACTGTGTTGACATCTCGAATTTTAGTGGGAGGGAATTAAAATCAAACCAAACGATGCCACTGTTGATTAAGTTTAGATCTTCAACCCCAAAATCAGTGTCATATTGACTATTGTAACTATCAAAAATTAGATTAAAGTTTTCTAAAATTAATAGTTGATTCATGTTTAAACTGTAATATTTAATATCTGGTTGTAGGTTTATATTGAAGCTTCCTACAGATTTTGCATAACCAATTGCACCTCTCCATTGTTTGGTAGTTAACTCTATATTAGATAGTGTTATCTGATTGTTTCCTCCAATTTGTAGTCGATTATTACCTGTTAAATCTAGTTTGAAGCTTGATGAACTCGCAAATAAAATGCTATCAGCAGTTATGGCAAAGTCGGGGGCATTAAAATCTAGATTCCTGAAAGTTAGTGATTGAGTGGCATCAAAACTAAGAAAAGTAGATTGGTCCCATTCTAGTTTCATATGACCATTTGTACTAAAATCTATGTCTGTTCTTAGAGTAGCAGTTGATTTTTTACCAGATACATGCAAGAAAATCGCTTTGCCAGTATCGATTTCTATTATTCCTTTTTCACCAAATCTATCGAAATCAATGGTTAGACCAGTTCCAGCTTCCCCTGTATAGCTACCTTCAACCATTAATTTAATGTCGTTTTTGGTATAAGAGAAATAAAAATCTATTACTGTTTTACTTTTTCTTACTGCAAGATATCCATCGATAAAACTCCACTCAATTTCAACTTCTAGGTCATTTTGCAGAGTTCCATGGAATTCTATGTTTTGATCTTGTTGTGTTAAATCCTTGATCTCAGCATTAAGACCTAAGCCAGTTGTGGTGCTTTTTAACTTGATAGAATGATGTGGTTGTGATAAAAGCTGCCATTCAATTCTAGTCTCATGCAAAGAACGACGGGTTATATAGAGATTCACACTTGGTTCTTTAAGATCATTTTTAATACCGACTTTGAATTCGCTACTTCCCTCTTTTGTCACCGAGATGTATCCGTTTTCTAATTTTGGTAGGATACTAAAAGTTAGACTGGAAGGTATATTTTCTAAATAGAAATAATTTGATTTGTATTCACCCCATGAGTCTTCGCTTTCTGCAAATAACACTAGGTTTTCTGGTGGATTATCGATATTGAAGGATAGCGTGCAAACTCCGTCTGCGTTTTTAGTGTAGTCAACATGTGTAATAAAGTTTTGAATTGGGTCAATTATTAATCCAAGTGTTGCTTTTCGTCCATTTTTCTGTCTTGAAATAGTTAGTGTCAAACTTGCATCACCACTTTGTTGATATCCATTAAAACCAACGTCGTAGAATCTCTTAGATTTAAGAGTAGAATCGACAAATTGATCGAATGATAACTGTAGTTCTGTTCTAATATAGTTGGGGTAAGAAGGATTATTACTATTTGCACATGCAATAACTAGTGAAAATTTTTCTACATCTACATCTGCAAAGTTTACTTCTTGCTCGGGGTAAAGATCAATTTCATCACCAAGAGGATATGGATTGATTGTTTGTTGTGTTGCTTGCATTTGTAGAGTTTGTTCGGATTCACTTTCTATAACTGGGGTGTTCTCTATCGGTTGAGGGCTAGGTTCGTAATTGTTGTAGGTCTGTGTCTGTTGAGTAGGACCAGTTTGTGTATTAGTAGTGGTATAGTAGATGGTTTGTTCGTTCATATTTTGATTGTATTCATTATATTCTTCGTTCTGATTGTTTTGTGAGTTTCCGCTTAGTCCAAGGCGCTCTAAAATATAAGGTCTGAATCTGTGTGATATTGTAAATTCGCTGGCTTTTTCTTCTCCAGCCTTTGATGTGTATCCTATTTGTATCACTGGTTCTTCGATACCTAGAATTGATGTTATAATCGACCCAAAAGTGAATTGTAATAATATTGTGAAGTTATCGCTTTGTTTGATGCCTTCATAACCTGGTGGTCTTGGTATTACTTTTGCAGAGAAACTTGATTTCCAAGAATAAGTTGATAGACCAGTAAAATCAGAAGGAGTCGGGTTTTCAAAGGCGAAAAATGAAATATCTGTAATTTGGATATCATAGTCGCCATCGTTGTCTACATCTATTTGCGGAAGAACGTAACCATTTGGGACATCGGTTGTAGTTTCGTATCCATTATGGATTGTTTTAATTTTTACATTTAATAGATAGAAATATAGTCGATTTTGTATAAAATCCTTGATATAGGATAAGATGTCCTGAATTACTTGGTTTGAAGTGGTTAGGAAATCGTCGTATGCTGATAGTTTACAATCTATATCAGCATGAAGAACATCGATTCTTTTGTTTCCAGCAGTATCTGTTATTTCTAATTGTACAAGGTAAGGAATTGATTCATTGTATGTGTGGTATACTTTTTTTCCGTATCCAATTGTTCCATCACCAAAATACCATTTATAGGTTTTTATAGGATAACCCGTGCTTGTGGATTGTGATGCATCAAAAAGAATAGGTTTACCAACTGTTCCATAGTAACAACACCCTCCATATGGTTTTAGATGGCTATTAGTGATATCTGCACCAACAATGCCAACATCGACAGGTGCCATGTCGATATAGGTTTTATCATTTTTTGTAACTTTAAATGTAGCAAGATATTTTCCTGGCTTGTTGTAGATGTGTGTTGTTACACCATTATATGTTGAGCTCCAATCATATATTCCATCGTTTTCAAAATCCCAGCTATACGTAACTCCGTTTCCATTGAATAGTTGATATTGACTTTTTCCAGAAAACTGAATTGGTTGCCCGGCGTAACCCAAGTATGGTCCACCAGCGTTTGCTTTATATAAAAAAGCCTGTTGTTGTCCAGGTATAATTTGTTCATTGATTTTTACAATAAACTCTTCATTTTTAGAAACAATCTGTTGTTCATTATTTGTCTCAATAGGTGGTTCAATAACCTTTTCTGTATTTGTAATTTCATTTTCTTTAATAGAGTCTATGGTTGCAGTTTCTTCTATCAATGGTTTATCTATGTTTTCTATTGTTGTTGTGGTTGGCTGGTTTTTTATACTAATTTTTGAAACAGGAACAGGTATAGCACCTATTGCTATTGTTGCGTTGGAAAGCAGTAAAAAACAGCTTACAAATAATACGATGCCTAATCTCTTCATATTTTTATTCTACCCCCTTTATAGTTTTATTATATACGAAAACTTATTATGTTCGTATTAATAAACATTTATTATGTGTCTATATTATATATATGTTGCTACTACTATATAATTATTTATCTTCTTTTATATTAAACTTATAGAACAAACATCCTATAAGTAAATTGTGTTTTTTTTTGTTTTATTCTGTCTTTTTTCTATGCGGGAGTATGTTTTTAAGTCTGGATTTTTTTGTTTTTTCTTCTTTTTTTGTCTCTGTTTTTACTTTTTTCTTTGTAATATTTTTTGGTTTATCTGCTAACACGAGTTTACCTTCTTCATCTATTACTAGTTTTATGTTTGTGCTAGGGACAATCCTCTCTCTATGTTTCTTTATCTCTGTTACTTCTAGGTTTTTTTCATCTTCTGGTAAATTCATGTTTGATTCTATCTCAGGTGCTTCTGCCTCTGTTTCGTTTATAGACATGATATGTTCAGGTTTGATATCAGGTGTTTGAACTTCTGTTTGTATCGTTTGTTCTGGTTTTATCTCCTCCCATTCTACAAGATTCTCATAAACAGGTTGTTGTGGCTCTTTGGTTATTTCCACAATGTCCTGTTCCTCCTGTGTTGGTTCTAATTCTAAAAACTCTGGTCCGTCATCTGTGATATCTGTAAAAGTTGTTTCTGGTTGTCTTTTTTGTTTTCTTTTTATCCTTATTCTTTTTTTGGTTTTCTTTGGCTCAACTGTTTTTTGTTCTATGTCTATCAGCTGATCTTTTTCTTCGCTCTCTGGTAGTTTTATCTCTTTTATCTCAAAAGGCGGGTATTTTTCTTCCAGTTTTCTTAGTTCTTCTAGCATTGTTATTATTTCTTCATGTGTTTTTGTTATGATGAATTTGTTTCCCTCTCCTAGGTCTATGGTTGCCATACTGTTTTATCCCACTATACTCCACGTTATTTGCTATTATTTTTTATCGTTTATCTGCATATAAAGATTTTCTGAGAAAAAACTTTTGTTCTTCTTTTTTTTTGTTTTTTTTTTATTTAAAACGTTTTTTTATGTTTTTTGTTTGTTTTTTGGTTGTTTCTCTTAGTGGTATGTATGCTAGTAGTACTGCTATGTATATCCATATTATGAGTCCTGGCCACCATGGTGGTGTTTGGAATACTGCTAGGTTTATGCCGGTTACTACTAATAGTGCTATTATTACTCCTGTTAGTGCTTCTCCTGCTACTAGCCCTGCTGTTAGTAGTAGTCCTGTTCTGATTACTTTTTCTTTTGGTTTAACACCTGTTTGTTTGATTGCTAGCTCCCAGTCGCTTATTTCTTCTTCGTCTGCCCCGTATTTTTTTGTTAGTTTTTTGTCTGTGAAGTGTCTGATTACTCCGCCAGTGAATATTGGTACGCTTAGGGTGAATGGTAGGTATATTCCTATTGCTACTGGTAGCACTGGTAGGTCTATGAGTATTAGTACTATTGCGAGTACCATCCCTCCTATTACATATGGCCATAGCATTTCTCCGCCTAGTACGCCTTTTACTATGCCTGCCATGAGGAATGCTTGTGGCGCTGGTAAACGTATGCTACCGATTTGGAACGCTTGGTTTAGTACCCCTATTACTAGTCCTACTACTACTGATACCGCTATTACACCAAAGGTCATTGATATCTGTAGTCTTTTTGGTGTTGCTCCTAGCATTTGTCCGCATGCCATTGATTGTAATAGGTCTCCTGATATTGATCCTCCTACGCATATAACTGCTGATATGAGAACCGCTATAGCCATCGCCTGAGGGCTTGTTGCACCTAATAGGAGCATTATCAGGCTAACTAGTAGTAGTACTACTACTGTTACTCCTGATATCGGGCAGTTTGATGAGCCAACCAAGCCGGTTAGGTACCCTGCTAGTGCGCTTGCTATGAACGCAAAGAGTATTGTTATAACAGCCATGAAAAGTGATAACTCTGTCATACCTGAAAGCCAGAGGTATAACAAGAAAACAGGTATGATCATTACTATTATTAGTATGAATACTAGTTTGTAGCTTGTGTCTTGATCTGTTCTTTTTTTGGTTTTCACTTGTCCGCCTCTTATGCCTATTACCGCTTCTTTTACGCTGCTTGCTAGGTTACTCCTGATTTTCCATATAGCCCAAAGACCACCTACTAGCATTGCTCCTACACCGATGTATCGTATCTGCTCACCCCATATGATGAAGAAGCCGTCTAGTGGTGTTGTTGCACCTGGTGGCATGCCGCTGGCTAAGGCTATTAATGGTGCTATTACAACCCAGCCTAGTAAACCTCCTACTAGGACATAGGATGCTACTTGTGGTCCTATGATCCATCCGACAGCTAACAGGGCTGGTGACGTGGTTAAACCACCATATAAATAGGCGTCTCTTGTTTTTCCCATTATATTGAATTTTCCGATGTTACCAATGTACTCTAATGTTCCGTTGAAGATGTTTAGTGCTAGCTCACCGAATTTGTATAAACCTGCGATTAAAGCACCTACTAAAAGCCATATTCCGCTTATGCTGCCTTCTTTTTTCTTTTCCCCAGCTGTTTCGCCACCAACTGTTGTTGTGAGAACAGCTGCTACAGCAACTGCTTCTGGGAATGGTAGGTCTGTTTTAACAACAAGTGCTCTGCGTAGTGGCACCATCCATAGTACGCCTATTATTCCACCTAGTAGGGCTATTAATGTTGTTTCTATGAGATGTATCTCGGTCCATATTTTTAGTATAACAAGGGCCGGTATTGTGAATATTACTCCTGCTGCTATGCATTCGCCTGCTGAGGCGCCCATGGTTGCGAGGTTGATTTCAAGTATTGTTCCTCTGAATGGTCTCATTAATGCTAGTGCCATTACTGCGCCTGGTATTATTGCTGATACTGTCATACCAGCGTATAACCCTAGGTAGGCGTTTGCTGCTCCTAGTACAACTGCTAGGAATATTCCTACTAGAATTGCTTTTACTGTTAGCTCTGGTATGTCTTTTTCTGCTGGTATAAATGATTTGAAATCTTCTCTAGATACCATAAACAACAAATTAATATATTATTTATTCTATATTAAAAATTATTGTTTTTTTATAAAAAAAACTGTTTTTAGGGGTATGAAAGTTTTTAAAAACAAATAAGAGATACAACTTATCAGTATGATGGTTTTTATGTTGAGTACATCTGATTACCAAAAAAAACTTGAGGAGGAACTTAAAGCAAAAAACGTTGAGATAGAGGAACTAAAAAAACGTTTATCTGAGACAGAGAACCAGCTGAATGAGCTTAACAGAAACCTTGAACAAAAAGTTATAGACAGGACACTTGAGGCTAAAAGGCTTCTTCTTCACATAAACAAGTTCATCGATCATCTAAGCCATGATCTTGGTACACCAATAACACCACTTGTTACACTACTACCTTTTATAAAAGAGAATGTTACTGATCCTAAAACCAAGGAGCTTGTTGAAACATGTATACGTAGTGCCGAGTACATTAAACGTGTTGTTAAAAACACCCAGGAGATCGCTGAGCTTAACGCCATCAATTTTTATCTGAAAAGAGAGAACCTTGGTGATATAGTAAGGGATCTGATTGAGAAGTATGATGTTGTTTTCAAGAGCTGTAACATAAAGGTTGAGAACCTTATACCAGGGGATGTTTATGTTAAAACAGAGAGGGATAGGCTGCTGAAGGTTTTTGATCATGTTACCTCAAACGCTGTCAACAGCATGCTTAATGGTGGTACGCTGAGTTTTATGGCTCAGAGGGTTGAGAAGAAAACAGGTTCTTTTATACAGGTCTCTGTTCGTGACACAGGTGTTGGTTTATCTGGTGATCAGATAGGGCATATCTTTGATGAGTTCTATAAGGTTGATGAGTCTAGGCATAAACTTGATTCTACAGGTCTTGGTCTCAGTATTTGTAAGCGTATTGTTGAGAAACATGGTGGTCATATCTGGGCTGAGAGCCCTGGTAAGGATAGAGGTGTAACCATTCATTTTACTATCCCCTCTGATTAAGCTTTAAAAAATAGGAGATTTTAAATACAGGTTTTTGTTGTTAGGTTGTTTTGGGGAGAGCAAAAAACTTATGCTGAATTTAAAGAACAGACAGCTATTTAGCCATAGTTTTGGTGAACTAGAATTGGTTGACCGCGAGTTGTTTTATATTTGTTATAACCGGCGGGATAACTAAAAAAAATTTTTTTTGTTTTTTTTTTTAACCATAAATTTTTTTTCTTTTTTTTGGCAAAGTTATTTAAAACGTTATCTGATATGTTGTTTTAGGTTGGTTCTCTAAAGAAATGTGTTTATTGTAGAGGATGTGATGGTATGGAAGAGTTTGGTAAGATTGGTATGAGCTTTGAGAAGAATGTTTCAAGTAGGGTTAGTACTGGTATAAGTAGGCTTGATGAGCTTTTGTCTGGTGGTCTACCTCGTAATAGTGTGACTTTGGTTTCTGGTACTCCTGGTAGTGGTAAAACGATTTTGTGTTACCATTATATAGCCGAGGGTTTGAAACGCGGTGAGAAATGTTTGTATCTTACTTCTGATGAGCGTGTTGATAATATTCTTAATCAGGCTCGTGAGATTGGTTTTGATTTCCAGTTTGCTGTTAATAGCGGGCAGCTTAAGTTTGTTTACATGGATCTTGACAGGAACACTATTCATAGAGAGGTTGAGGAGGAGGTTAAAAACGGTGGTTATTCTCGTGTTGTTCTTGATTCTTTGACTCCTATTGCTGAGGTTCCTGTTTGGGTTAGTGGTGTTCATGAGATTATTCCTTCTGAGGAGAGTAGGGCTACTAAGGGTTTCCCTGTTGGTTCTATTCCTGCTACTCGTATTCATATCCGTCGTATTATGAGTATTTTGAATAACAAGAATGTTACTTCTCTTGTTACGTCTGAGGTTCCTGAGGGCAGCCGTGGTTTGTCTCGTGATACTATTAGTGAGTTTCTTGTTGATGGTATTATTCTTATGGATTTGGATATGACTATGGATCGTAGGAAGCTTACTATTCGTAAGATGCGTGCTACTAGGCATACGCTTAGGCCCCAGGATATAATGATCACTGAGGGCGGGATTAAGTTCGTTTAAAATTGATTATGAAGAAGAAACTACCACGCGTTGACTTGAAAGAGCTGAAGTAGTTTAAAGAGGATAATTTTAGGGAGTGTTTAGAGTTTATTGATAAATATGTAGAGTGGTTGAAGAAAACGCCGAATAAAAAGTGGAGTAAACAACAGAAAAAATTAATCGATAATAATTAACATTCTATCCCTACTTTTATTAAACTATACATCAATTTTAGTAATACTTTTATTGACTAGTATATCAATTTTAGTAAATTATAAATATTATAAATAGTTGCAATGTATAATATATTATCATATGTTGAACGAGAGATAAAGAAAAAGTTCGATAAAATCATAAAAAGTTACAACATGGTTGCAGTTGTTGGTGCAAGACAGGCAGGAAAAACAACATTTCTAAAAAAAAGATGGAAAATTTTAAATCTACATATATTTTCTTTGACGATCCAGATGTACGCTCGTTATTTGATGAAGATGTAAAAAAATTTGAGCTCCAGTATTTAAATGGATATGATTTCTCAGTGCTAGATGAGGTACAATCCTGTGAGAATGCTGGGCGTAAGTTAAAATATCTAGTTGATTCCGGTAGAAAACTTTGGATCACCTCATCATCAGAAGTTATACTTGGAAAAGAAATCCTCTCGTATCTAGTTGGTAGAATATCGATTTTAAAACTATACCCATTTTCATATGATGAATTCTTAATGGCAAAAGGACAGAAAAAGATGACGTCGGTTGTTGCTCAAAGGATGATGTGGGAGCATATGTTGTATGGTGGGTATCCAAAGGTTGTATTGACAAATGATACTGAAATGAAAAAAACAATTCTAAATGATTTGTATGAAACTATGCTTTTAAAGGATGTAGCAAGAACATTTTCTATTGATGATATCCGTTCTTTAGAAGAGTTTGCTAAATATCTTGCATTAGGTATTGGTTCAATAATCTCCTATGGTGAGTTGTCAAACTCATTGAAAACTTCATTTCGAACCATTAAAAAATATCTTGATGCCTTGGAGAAGAGTTATTTTATTGCCAGAGTTTACCCTTATTTTACAAATAAACTTAAGGAGATTGTGAAACAACCAAAGGTGTATTTCATTGATACCGGACTAAGAAATATTATTGCGAAACGTTTTGAGCTTGAGCCTGAAGGTAAACTTTTTGAAAACTATGTTTTTACAGAACTTCTTAAACTAGGGATAACACCAAAATATTGGAAAACTAAAACTAAATCAGAAGTTGATTTTGTCGTCGAAAATGCAAATAATATTGTTCCGATTGAAGTGAAACTTCATGCAGATCTTGGAAAAATTGAACAAGGTTTACGATCGTTTATTAGGGTGTATCACCCAGGCAAAGCACTTGTTGTTACTTATAAAGGCGAACATGGAAAGATAAAATGTGATAATTGTACGGTTTATTTTACAGATATTGCTGGATTAAAGCAGCATCTCTTGTGATATCAAACAGTTAGGAAAATCTTATAAATCGTTAAATGATAAAGTATAATTTGTAATGGATGTGGATGTGTAATTATAAATTTAGATTTGAGGAGTTGTGTTTAGAATGAGAGATGATCCTATTGCTTTGGTTTTGGATGATTTGTTGAAGCTTGATGATATCCTTGCTTGTATGGTTGCCCGTAGGAATATGATTAGTGTTATGCCTAGTGGTGATGGTTTTAAACCTGAGGTTAACCAGATTTGGGATATTATTAAGCGTGCTATGGATGACGTGTTTACTGTGATTAGTCAGTATTCTGGTGCTGGTTTGGGTGAGATGGAGTTTAGGTTGCAGGATTATGAGGTTTTGTTTTATGTTTTCCCTGATACTGAGAATGCGCTTGTTGCTATTGTTCCTGCTCTAGCAAATAAGGGTTTGCTTGAGGTTGAGTTGGAGAATGCTAGACGTGAGATATTAAAGATTATGAATGAGAAGGATAATATAAAGCAGGTTTCAGTTACTGTTTAAAACGTTAGGTCTTTTTGAGGCTAGTACGTTCTGGTGCTAATTACTACTGAACACATTTGAACATTTGTAATAATTGCTAATTAGTATGATTTTTTAAAAGGTTTAGTATTATTTTTTTGAAAAAACATTTATCTGTTTTTGATTATTTTGTTGTTTTAAGAAGGATTTTTAATCGTTCCTGTTTTCTTCAATCTCAAGGAGCCATTTCCATAATGGAATGTACTGTATTTTCTCATCATCTCTTTGTTCTAACTCTTTTGTGATTATCACGAGATCTACATTTTTGTATTTTTCTTTAAACTCAAGTAAACCTTCTTTTTCCCGCTCAGAGATTTTATTGGAGTAGGTTATATTCAATGCAATGACTTTATTGCCTTCTTTTATGATGCAATCAACTTCATGTTTTCCTTTCCAGAAATAGACGTCTTTTCCTCTTCTTTTTAATTCTATGATCACAAGATTTTCAGCGAGTTTTCCTAAATCTTCGGAAAATTTAAAAGAAACCGCATTCCGTAAACCAGTGTCTATTGCGTAGCATTTCATGTCTTTTTTGAGGGTTGTTTTGATTTTCCATGAAAAATATGGGATGATGATGAATAGAAAAACCTCTTCAAAATAAGGAATGTATTTCTTTACGGTGTCATAATGGAGATTTAAGGCTTTCGCAACGCTGTTGTAGGAAAATAGAGCTCCAATGTTTGTCATCATGTAGTACCCTATTTTTTTCACGATGTCCATTTCTGCTTCAAAGCGAGCGGCAATGTCTCTTGAGAGGATGTCATTGTATAAATCTAATAGAATGGCTTTTGATGTTAATGGGTCGGTGTTGATGGTTTCAGGAAAACCACCATTTTTTATGTATTTTTCTAGGTAATGGATGACTTTTTCTCTGTGTGAGATGTGTGCCGGCTGCTTGATTCCTTGGTGAAGGAGATATTCTTTAAACGAAAATGGTGTAAGAAGTGTTGTGACATGTCTGCCTGTTAGTGTTCGTCCGATGTCTCTTGAGATTAAAGATGCGGATGAGCCTGAGACGAAGATTTGTTTAAATTTTTTCCTGTCGTAGTATACACGGATTGTTTTTTCCCATTCTTTAACATTCTGTATTTCATCAAGAAAAACATGCGAAATCTCTGGATTGATGTGTAAAGAGGTTTTTATCGTTTCTTCAAGATCTGTTAATTCAGGGTCATCAAAGTTGAGGTAGAGAATATTTTTTGCATTTACATTCTCTTTTATTAGTTTAGACATTATCTGGTACATGAGAATTGTTTTTCCGCATCTCCTTACTCCAATGATGTCTTTGATGTGTGGAATTGTCGTTTCTTGCAGTATTTGTGTCAGTAGTGTTCGTTCTGTGCCTATGTATTTTATTATCTCTTCTGGGTTTTCCCACCAGATGTTCCATCGTTGTATCGATTCTTCCATGGACTATTGAAAAAGTTCTTTTATTTATAAATGTTTCTATGAATGTGTAACAAAAATCAATATTTTAATACACATCAGTGTAATAAATTAAAATATGTGTTTATTAAACAATAAGATGCGCCCTTTTAAGTAGCTGCTACTGTAAGTAAAAATACGAGTAGATATACCGTGATGTGGAAAGGTATATTGCTTTTTCATTCTCTATTGGAGGTGTTACTGTCGTTTTAATGGCATTTTTTTTGTGGTAAAGATTTAAAAACTGTTATCTGATACAATATTTGTATAGTATTAATTTGGATGCACATCTGAGCATATTAAATTAATAAATTTGGGATGGGTATGCCTGAGCCGAAGTTTGAAGCAGCTGTTGGCATGAGCCGTAAGTGGGATGCACGTGAGGCAGGAAGAGAAGTAGCTGAGACGGCAATTAAGAATTTGAGCAGGCCCCCTGATTTCTTTTTGCTGTTTTCTACGATACATTATGAAAAACATGGTGGTTTTCAAGAGTTTTTAGATGGTGTGTGGGATGTGTTACCTAAAGGAACACCATTGGTTGGTGGAACTGTTGCTGGGTTTATGAACAACTACGGCG
>JARYMC010000003.1 GCA_029907305.1 Candidatus Thermoplasmatota archaeon | reverse complement strand
AGATTCAACCTCAGTTTTTTCTATGTTTATCCATTTTTCACCATGAAATTTACAGTAACCAGTGGTATATTGCTCAATGATCCTCATCAAACCGTCTCTGAACTGTGCTGGTATCAGACTTATATCACAAGTCTCAGGGTCTATGTGTATTTTTTCTACATGATCTATATATTTTATATCTGGGTATCTTTTTTTGTCATTTAGCAAATAAAATGATTGGTTTTTTTCATCCTCATCAAGACGCAGATCAGAAGGTTCAATTCTATCTGGGAAAGCCTTTATGTCTTCATCTTTGTAACCCATAACTTTTGGATCAGCCTTGTTCGCAATTAAAAACAACAAAATCCCTAGGCATTTGGAGCATTTGCCACATGGTACTATCTCTCCGTTTTCTATGTGGCACGAGTGACATGAACGCTGGTATTTCGCAAGATCAGGATAACGCCTTGTAAGTATTCTTTCTTCTACAAGACCTGACAGACCTCTGAGTATAGACCATTGATTCATACCAGGTATCCTCTTATTATACCATTGATGCATCCTGATATCAAATATTTGTTCCTGATCATATATCCCATAGTAGTGTGTTATACCAAGATACACAGGTTTTTGTCTAAGGTCATCAAATTCATTACCCATAAGAAGATTACCGATTCTGCGTTCAACAAAAACTGGTAAAAGTATGAATATATAAAACGGGAAAATACACAGCCTAATCGGGTAAGTATCTGCTTTTACTAGTCTATGATCCTTTCTTATAAATTTTAGGTTATCAAGCATGAAAGTGTATAATCTATCTACATTAACCCACACACGACAAGTATTTGGGTTTATGCGTCTATGATAATTATATGCAGGTATAGCGGTTCTCCAATGACCACCGCTTTCATTAACATAAAGTGGATGCACCTCAACTCCCAGCTCATTCAACAAAGCATATGTCAAAAGACTTTCTTTCCCACCACTTGATAATATCCCACAACTGTTTTGATTCATAATACCCTTGGCGACAGGAAAATCATTTACAACCTCTTTTGGTTCTATACATGCTCTAGGTTTTGCATCCTCGGGTTTTATCTTTTTCTTATCTGGTATAAACTCTGGTAGAATAAAATCTGCTCGACGTCGCAGAATTTTGTTAACAAGAATATCCCCGCTGAAAACAACATTCAAATCATTCAATAGACTCAGGTCAGATTTACTTACAGGAAAATCCAACAAAAGTTTCTTTGAAAAAAGACCATAATTCAAAAGGGGCATACAAAAAGCCATTCTCAACAAAGGCAGATGCTTTTCGTCAACGTTATTTTCATAACGAACCAACATGGAAAATTTTTTTTCCTCACCAGTGATTTTATTTAACGTCACATCAGCTCTTACTGATTTACCAACTAATTTGGGTTCAGATAAATTAATCGAAGAGAAACACAAAAACTTATCTAGTTCACTTGGCATGTTTTCTCCTCCAACACATCAACAATAGCATCTACGCCATCAAAGATTGGGTCAACCACTGGAACACGGAATTCTCTGCTTAGTTTTTCTTTTGCTGATTTTATATCTGTTTTTTTCATGTTTTCATGGTTTATGCCGATGCCAAACAATGATTTTTCTGTGAGTAGCTCTGCTATTTTTACAACCCGTTCTGGGTTAGGCATAGGGTAACCTGGGAAACCATCTAGATGAGGACGTTTTGGTGCATCCATGAGTAAAAAACCATTGATTTTTCCAGCAACCAGAATCTCAAAACCACCTGGGAAAAAAGGATGAACCAAACTCCCCTGCCCTTCAATAATCATAAAATCAGGTTGTTCATCACGCCAGGAGTCAAGTATCGCACCTTCTATACCACCTGAAACAAAATCATTTACCATAGCATCTATGATAACACCATGTGGCCATCCCTGCAACCAACCAGTTTGACCAGTGTAAATCATGTCTGCCTTGTATCCACGTTTTTCTAGTTCCTCAACTATTAACACAGCGAGTGTCCTTTTTCCTATCGCAGAATCAGTCCCTAGAACAGCAACACGAAAAGATTCAACATTTTTTATCTCACCTGTATAAAAACGTCTGTGATCACGAAATATCTTACGTACATCAGTGATTGTGCAATTATTTTTTTCCGCAAGCTTGGAAAAAACCGGGTCATCAGAAATAAATTGATGCAAACCAGAAACAACATCAAGACCATTTGAAAGCGCCCATTCAACAGCCTTTTCATAACCTTTTGGGAGGACACCACCCTCAGACACCGCTCCAACAATAAACGTATCTGGTTTAGCAAAAGAAAAAACCTCCTCAAGATCATTTACCAAAGGTATACCACGGTTGATACCATCTAATATCTCGCCAGCATCACTCTTTGGTAAAGTTGAATCAACAACACAAACAATGTCATATTTTTTGCTGAATCGCACAAGACCATGCGCAGTCTTACCATCAGCACAACTATAAAGACGGTCAGCGTATACAACAGCTTGGTTCTTCAACATAAACTTGTATTAATCCCCCCATTGAAATACGTGCAATTATCTAAACTTCCTACCAGTTAAAACCAAAACATAATCACTACTCAACTGTCTATGCTGCTTGAATTTTATCAAAGCATCAATCGCACTAGTTGACGCAGGAAGAACATTCAAACCCTCAAAATCCTTCAGCAGAGTATGAAGCTGCAACATACGAGAATCACTTACGTAATCAGCCCAACCATTGGTTTCATATATCGCCTTCAAAGCCTCATCACCGTCATAAGAATGATAACTAATAAGCGGCTCATTCACAGCAGTCTCTCTCAGCTCATCTGGACGTAAATCCACAACCTTCGAATCACCGTTTTTAAAACTATTAACAATCGGGTTACCACCACTCGTAGACGCCCCAACTAAATAAGGCATAACATCCGTTAAACCACGATCAAGAAGATCCTTAAAACCATGATAAATACCAAGCAGTGTAGTCCCATTCCCAACTGGCACAGAAACAGCTGTTGGCACACGACCAAGCTGATTAAAAATCTCATAAGCTATCGGCATATAACCACGCCACCCCTCACTATCGTTACCAGGATTTGCGTCATACAAGTTCTCTTTCTTTGCTACCCTCCTACTCTCCTCAACAGCATCCTCATATTTACCATCAACAGTAATTATCTCAGCACCAAGAGCATTAAGTTCAATTTTCCTTTTAGGCGTAATAAAATATTTTTCTGGAATCAAAATCTTAGTTTTCAAACCAGCTAGTTTCGCAAAATACGCAAGAGAAACACCATAGTTACCGCAAGTACCAACTGTGACACCATCATACTCCCCCTCTAAACTTTTATTAATGTGATAAACAGAAATCCTATCTTTTTGAGTACCAGTTGGATTCACACCCTCAAATTTTATATGAACCCTACCAAAACCAATAACGTTTTCGATGTTTCTTGCTCTTGTAAATAAAGTGTTCCCAACACTCTCAAAATTAAAAAATGGTGCCCCCTCTTTTTCTTTCTGGAAGTTCATCAACTTCCCATCAACTCCCAATCTCCTCAAACATCATCATACTTTTTTTTATCAACTCACAACATAAATGATATCGATAAAGATGTATTAAAATTTTTTGAAGAAAAACGCAAAAAATTTTCATTTTCAAAATAGTAAAATATTTTTTTTTCAGCAAATTCATTTTTTAAAAATCATTTTTGATAAACAAAAATAAAAACTTGTTTCTCATCAGCATCATCCCAAAAATTATTGTCATTGTTATCATAATAAACAAAAGCATTCTCTATGTAAACAGTTTTATTTCTAAGGATATAAAAAGGCGATAAAGCAAAAGATTTGTTTAAATTCTCCATCTCATCTTTAAAATAATTTTTAACATCATCAATATAAATTTTTTTTATCGGATCAGAAACATTACCAGAATTTCCAAAATTTTCTTTTAAATAATTATGCAAACCAATTCTACCAAACCACGGTGAATTTTTTTTCTGCGGCCATGGTTTAATCAAAAAACGTTCTTTACAAAAAATTTCATTACCAAATTTTCCTTTAGCTGACACAACAATATATTCTGATGAGATACTAACATTATAATCATAATCTTTTTTAGGGAAATTAAAAACCGTTGTTTCCTCAAAAAATTTAGTTTCAGCTCCTTCCACCAACGTAGAAAAAACATTTGCTATATTCTTCAACTCCGCATTTCTCTGCCAATCATTAAGAAATATCAGCGAAAAAACCGCAGCTAGAATTACGCCGGTCGCAACTATCAAACCAATTTGTGAGAGCGTTAGACCCATTATACCTTTTTCATCATTTGTAAATTTTGACATACGTTTTTCCATCAACTTCTTTAACTAACTCAAGTTTTAAATCATAAATTCCTGGGTAGAAAACAGCTACCTGGTTAGTGTTTTTACCTGAGAATCTCGCAGTTGAATGAGAGACTGATATTTCTCCGTTGTTCATCACAAAAAAATAGTTGTTGCTTGTGTTTTCATCCAACGTGAGATCATTTATTTCGTTTGTTTTGTTTTTTGGTAAACCACCGAAAACAACAAACTTCATATACGATGGGAATTCACATTTGATTGTTATCATTGTTCCTTCATCTGCATATTCGAACATGTTTTCTGCTTCGTAAACAATTTTGTTTACCTCTTGTTGTGTTTTATGAAATTGTGAATCTACATAAACATTGTATATAGATATTGATAAAACTGCTGTGATAGCGGATGCTACGATAATTGCTACTATGAGATAGATGGGTAAACCCATCACCGCCTCTTTGTTAGATACGTTTAATTCTTTCATATTTTACGTCGTATACTCATTATAAAAATATATAAATATTTAAATAACTATCTATCAATAAATGATTTTTGTTATGAAACGTCTGCATCTCATCTACCGTGATAGTTTCAGGTTTTTTATCAAAAACAAAAAAGCTGTTCTTGGTTTGCCTATGAGGCTTACCGTATCGCTCATAATTGGAGCTGTTGCATTAGCAGCGATAGTGTCATATGTATTGAACCCATGTTTATTTCCTAGCAAGATGATTGTTTCAATTACACCAACGATGAATATTATATCTGGTAGCGACCCAGTTGATCTTGATATCATTGTTTTTGTTAACGAAATAGATGGTCACCCAATTGTTAATGCAAATGTTGTTGTCAAAGGAGCAGGTGGTTTAGGCTCTGGTGTTACAGATGAGAATGGTAAAACCGTTATTCATATAACAGTTAAACTTGAAGAAGGTGTAAACGAAGATTATCTTGATGTCTCTGTTAAGGCAGCATGTCGCGAGACTTTTTCTCAGCAGGATATGATAAAAATTGTAAAACAATAATTTTTTAGGAACTATCATTGATTTTGCTAGGTTTTGGTTTTCTAAAGGGTTTAGAATTTGAAGCCTTTATGTTAAATGTTTTTAGTAACGTAGACGCTATTAACACGATGCCTATGAGAAATAGGAACAGTGGGGATATCACTATTTCTTTATGTCCTAAAGCAACCATTACGGCTATTATGAAAACAAGTATGCCACCGATAAAACCAGTGATCTCTATAGGTATTTCCATATCACCGAGTTTCATAAAAGGTGGCTCTCTTCGCTCAATTTTTTCTAACCTCAAGCTGATGTCATACAAAACCTTTGAAGTATAAATTTGTTTAACCTTAATGTTTTCATTTATTTTATTTAGAAGTGATTTGAGTTCATCGGTTTTTTCTCTTAACCCATCAACATCATCTTGTAATGATTTTATCTCTTCTTGCATTATTGAGAATTCGCTGTCTAACACCTGAGCTGCTTCTTCAATGGTTTTTTTGTTTTCTTCGTCTTTTAAAACAGTAAAAACTCTGCTTATAGGTTCTTCTAGTGTACCATATAATATTTTTTTATCTGAATCATCTGTTTTTCTAGATATCCTTTTTTCTACGGCAGAAAGACGAGAGCTTATACTATTTGTTGTTTGTTCTATTTTCCTTATCCAATTTCTAAATGATTGTATGTTTTCTTCTGATGAATAGCTATCCTTTTCTATTCTATTTTTCGTCTTATTTTTGTTTACTAGCAAATTATCCAACTCCACTATTCCCTATTTTTTGTACTCAAATGAATAATAAACTAGGTATAGTGTTAGATTAACTTGTATTTTTCCAGATTCGATACGATTCTTATTTATTCTTATGATGGTCTGTACAATAATACCGCTGAGTCATCATCAAAATCTTCGAAACCAGATGCTTTAACTGTCATTTTCATGTACGCCTCATTTACTCCTACGTTAAGATTTGCACCGTTAACTGTTATAGTAGCTTCGCCTTGAGCATTTGTTTTCCCCTCTGCTACTACCCCGCCTCCAGAAAATCTTACTGTAGCGCCTACTACAGGATCACGTCGGTCGTCGTTGGTTGTAACAGTAACTTTTACACTAAAGCTACCAAAACTCACTGAACCATCGGTTTGTATTGTTCCTGTTTGGGTAGCACCACTAACTACTTGTGCGGTCATGGTTCTTGTTCCTTTAGGAATCATGTATATAACTGCTGCGATGACAGCAACCGCTACTATCATCACAACAATGAGGTACATAGGTAGACCTAGAACGTCACCTTCTTCATTTTTAACAAAAATTTTTTTCCTCATTTTTTTATACCTCCCCGACAAACAAGATATTGTATTAATCAATATATAAAATTTTTGGTGTATATTAATAAAATTATTTAAAAAATATAATTTTTTATAACAAAACTAATTTTTCCCACTAGCACAAAAACAACATACACTATTGTGCATATCGAAACAATTCCTGCAAACTAGTCTACCACATAAACTACAGGTAAACATAGCATCTGGTTTACCACATATACTACATAACCCCATTAAGTCCATAAACTATTTTTCCCCTATTGAAACTAATTTCTTCTTTAAATCATCTAGACGAAGATCTGTAAGAACCAAAGGAATTTTTTCACGCTCAGCCAGTTTTATTGCAAGAGGATCAACAGAACCTGGTCTATGGTACACTACAACAGTAGGTTTAACGGGATGTACACGAACAGCAATCATAGGACTACGACCATATCTAATATTAGTAAATATCAATGCTCTATCAGTACTCCAACCATAGAGACGTGCATAATCAGTGGAATCCATGGTCTCAATAATTTTAACGCTATCAATCAAAGTAAAACCTTTTACGTTATTATCCAAACCAACATTTTTAGGCGTCAAAATCTTCCCATCTATGCTTTTAATGAAGTCATTAGCAGCTATAGAATATGGGTACTCCATCATCTCTATGACTCCCTCGCTAGTTTCAATCAACGAAAGGTAGTGATGTAAAATTTTTCCCCCTCTTTTTTTATCTATCTCAATAAAACCCTCTATTATTTTCCTAATAGTTTGTATACCCGGTGATTTCCTACGCCCAGACTCATAATCACTTATAACACTGGGTGACAGCTTCAAAAAATTCGCAAGATCAGTCTGAGATATATCAAATATATTACGCCATTTACGTATAGTCTGACCAGGTTTTGGGCTAAGGGTTATCTCGCCTGCGATTTTTTCAGATAAAGCATTTTTAATATCCATATTCTCATTTCACGGGCCTAAATTTGTAGCCATAATAGATCGCACCTACAGAACCATCTTCCTGTATCTTCCTAAATGTTGATTGGACTCTCATACCAATTTTAACATCTTTAGGGTCGCAGTCAACGATCTGGGCGGTAAGCTTTACCCCTTCATCAAGCTTAATGACCGCTATCGGGTACGGTGCCTGTCCTTCAAACTGCTCAGGTGCCTCATGTATTATTGTGTAGGTTACAACCTCTCCTTTTCCACCGAGTTTAATGTTTTTCATTTTACCTATACTCTTACGTCTGCAATATGGGCAGGACTCGCGCGTGGGGAAATAAACCTTGTCACATACACCACATTGGTTTGCAATTAGGTTGTATCTCTGCGGTATCTCTCTCCAGAACCTTGGTACAGCTGCGTCTGTCATTTTTTCATCGCCTCCAATATATGAACAACACAGGAAGCCCCGCCACCACCAATGTTATGTGCAAGCCCGATATTTGCGTCTTTAACCTGTCTTTTATCAGCTTCTTCTCTAAGCTGGAATACGATCTCTGCGATCTGAGCTACACCTGTAGCACCAACAGGATGACCCTTGGCTTTCAAACCACCACTTGTGTTAACAGGGATTTGACCATCAAGGGTTGTTATCTTGTTTTCTATGGCTCTACCACCCTCTCCTTTTTTAACAAAACCCAGGTCTTCGATTGCGAGTATCTCAGCTATAGTGAAACAATCATGTACCTCTGCTACATCTACGTCTTTTGGTTGTATCCCTGCTTGTTTATAAGCAGCTTTTGCTGCGTAAACAGTCGCCTCAAATGTACAAAGATCTTCACGGCCATGCAGTGGGAGCATATCAGATGCCTGACCAGAACCAATAATCCTAACTGGTTTATCTGTATACTTTTTTGCTTTATCCATAGAACATAGAACCACGGCTGCGGCACCATCGCTTAGGGGAGAACAGTCAAGCATACCTAGTGGAGATGCCACCATTGGTGCATTCAACACGCTTTTAATATCTATAGGTTTCTTAAACTGAGCATAAGGGTTTAAAGCACCGTTCGCATGGTTTTTAACAGCAACCTCTGCAAGCTGTTCCCTTGTAGTACCATATTCATACATGTGCCTGTTTGCTATCATAGCATAGATACCAGCATAGGTTGCACCAAAAAACGTTTCCCATTCCTGATCTAGAGATGTTGCAAGAATATCAGAAGCCGTGCTGCCTGTTACGTCTGTCATCTTTTCTACACCGCCAACCACAACCACGTCATTAATACCAGATGCAACTGAGAGATAACCTTGTCTAAAAGCTAGGCCACCAGAGGCACATGCACCCTCAACCCTAATAGCTGGTATATGCATATGCGAAAAACCAGCGTGATCAGCAACAAGGGCACCAATATGTTCTTGGCTTATAAACCTCCCAGCACTCATAGAACCAATGTACAAAGCATCGATCTCTTTTATACCTAGCCCCTCTACATCAAATATTGCTTTTGACCCAGCTTCCGCGATTAGCTGTCTGAATGATTTATCCCATAGTTCACCAAACTCTGTTAAACCAACACCTATCACTGCTACCTCCCTCATCTTTTATCACTCCCAATACAAAAGATCCCTAAATTTAGCGTATGTAGCATAATCTATGTATTCCTTATCCTCAATCAACTGAGATACCAATGGGGCTTTATTTCTTTGCATTTTATTTATTTGTTCTGTGACTGTTATATCAAATGAATCACTACCAGCCCCAGAGCCATAGCTTGTAACCATTATACGGTCACCAGGTTTTGCTACATCTAAAACAGATGCAAGACCAAGCATAGATGCACCAGAATAGGTGTTTCCAATAAAAGGGCATAAAAGACCTTGTTTAACTTGTTCAGGAGAAAAACCTAGCATTTTTGCAACCCTCATAGGAAATTTACCGTTGGGCTGATGAAAAACAACATAGTTGTAATCCTCTGGTTTCGTACCAACATGATCCATAAGGTTTTTTGTACTGTTCACAATATGTTTAAAATATGCTGGTTCACCGGTGAATCGTCCACCATGGGATGGGTATTTCCTTCCCTCTCTACGCCAGAAATCAGGTGTATCAGTGGTAAAAGAACAGGTGTAGTTGATTGATGCAATCACATTTTTTTTACCAATAATAAATGCTGCTCCCCCAGCGCTAGCTGCATATTCCAATGCATCGCCAGGTGCCGCCTGTGATGTATCAGATCCTATGGCTAAACCATATTTTATCATGTCTGCTTTTACCAATGCCATACATGATTGGATGGCAGCAGTCCCAGCTTTACAGGCAAACTCGTAATCAGCAACTTTTAGATCAGGTGTGGCACCTATTGCTTCGCCAACAATGGTTCCAGTGGGTTTAACCGCATATGGGTGAGATTCACTACCAACATATATAGCACCGATGTCCTGTGGATTAATATCGCATCTTGCAAGAGCCGCCCTAGCTGCTTCTACACTTATCGTAGCAACATCTTGGTCAAGTGATGGAACTGATTTCTCGTTTATACCTAATCCATTAATTATAGTGTCTGGGTCTTTTCCCCATGCTAGTGCTATATCAGAGGATTT
The DNA here is from genome assembly GCA_029907305.1 of Candidatus Thermoplasmatota archaeon. Lineage (NCBI taxonomy): Archaea > Methanobacteriati > Thermoplasmatota > Thermoplasmatota archaeon. Next base: position 26,248 of record JARYMC010000003.1, on the reverse strand, counting down.
GATTCTATACCTTGGTATGTTTGCTCCGTAGCTTACTATACCAATAACATTGTTTTTTGTCATGCCGAAGCAAAAACATGAGAAAGTATATAAAATTGCCGATTATTTTTTCGTTTATCAGCGATATACTAGCTGAATAATGAAATTTTTTTACCTTTTTTCAACTCATCAAGTGACTCTTCAGCAATCTCATCCAACTTCTTCTTATCAAAAACAGCTTTCCTAGCCTGCAGATTTTGTTCTTGGATAAGTCTTTTAGCTTCATCACGCTGCTTTTTCTTCTCACCACGGATAGATATAATCTTGGATCTCATCTCAAAAGCCTTCTCATGAATCGCCTGAGCTTCTTTCTTAATCTCGATATACTCTTTATGTTTCTTGTTCGCCTCATTTATAGAGATAGAAAACTCGTTAACCAGCTTCATAAACTCTTCGTGTTTCTTCTGGCTTTCATTATAATATTTCTGAGCCTTCTCGTGCTCTTCATTAGCCTTCTTAAAAAGTGCATCTATGGCAGTGTCTTTGTCTGAGATGTCTATCTCAATAACCTTCTGTTTTTGCAGCATTTTCTTAAATTTTTCGTACTCTGCTTTTTTCTGGCGTATTTTTTCAATTAACTCATTCTCTTCAGCAGGTGACATAGGAGTCGTTTGCTGTTTGTATTCCAACATCTGAAAATCAGCTTTAAGCTCTTCAACACGTAAAGGTAGATTCTTGAAAACCTCACCTTTTTTCTTTCTTTTAGCCTCGATTAGCTCCTTCGCCTGTTGCTGAAGTTTATTACGCATATCTCTGTGTTGCTTCATCTTTAAGACAAGTTTATCCCGTTCTGCTTTGGCTTTTTCCATTTTTTCTTTGATTTCTTTCCGCCTTTCATTTATCATATCTCTTTCTTCACGAATCAAACGTGCCATCTCGTTTAGCTCGTTTCTTTTTTCAATGTAAGCCTGGTACTTTTTTTCTGCATCTTTGAGTTGTCCGGTATCTTTCTTTTTGCTAGAATCATGTTTTGGCATAAGAAATCACAACAAAGCCTCTGCTTACTTAAGATTTTTTTTGAGATGCCGTTATCATTTAACTACTATATTAAACTCATTTTTTCTTTTGCTGGCAATCCACGGCATCCTTATTTCAGCGTAGCCACCACTGGGGATAGTGATATCCTCTACTTTATTTTTTTCCTCCCCGTTTACATAAAGGATAACATTAACATGGGTAGCTGCTACTTTACCTCTGTTCTCAAGCTTAAAAGATGTGTCTACCCTGTCTCCTTTTTTGAAAACCTCTGGTGAATGAATCACATCTGTTATATGTAGATCTGGTTTAGCATCTTTTATGGTTGTAACAGTGGAGATTTCAATGTTTTTCTGTTTTTCTAAAACTTTAACACCTACAACTACCTCAATCCAGTCATCAGCTTTAACGAAACTGGTGGGTGTAACACGCAGGGTTAGGTCTCTTGATTGTTTACTCTCAAGTGAAACGTTGTTTATATCCAAGGAAACGTTCCAGCCAGATGAAGATGGGTATTTCGTGTAAATCTCATAGCTTAATCTCCTCTTGTAAGGGTTTTGTAGTGTTATGTTGAATTTAGCTTGTTCACCTGGTTGTATCTCTTTTATACGTTCTAAGCAGATCAGATTCGCATATTTTATTGTAAGCAGATAGACTAGTAATATAATTATGAAGAATATTATAACAAATATTATTATTGCTAGTACGTGTGCTCCATAGGATCCAAATACAGCATTTAAACCAAGGCTATATGATGCTGAATCAAATGCATCGTAGATCCATTCAAGTATGTTTGGGCCTATGACTGTTGTTGTTACATTTAATGCAACAGTTTTTTTACCTTCCTTGGAAGTTACAATGAATTTTAGTAAATCAGATGATGCACTAGTGTTTTTAGGAACAAAAATTGTTACTTTAACCTCTACTTCATCACCAGCAGCAATATTCTTTATCTCATCCTTAGATAGGTTTAATTTCCAGTTATGTTCAGATTCAACTTTTATATTATAAGTATCAGGCCAGAACCCTGTGTTCAAGTTTTTAACCTTAAATACATAGGTACCATTTTTTCCATATTTTATCTCCTGAGACTGACCAGCAATACCAATACGATATTCAACAGCATCCTCAGATATCTCTACGTTTACAGGATAAACAAATTTACCTGTTTTACCCTCTGCAACGAATTTACCACGTAAAACATCCCCATAACGATCCTTATCGTATTTTGTAGCTTTTGATTTAACGATAGCTGTAACATTTTGTTTACCACCAGCAGCTAACGAGAATTTATTAGGCGTAATAGTTACACCCCATTTATCATTGTCTTTCTTTGAAAAACTAAGCTGTATGTTATCCTCGTTGTACTTACTTGTGACATTAAAAGTATAGATTATGCTGTCACCAAGAGCGATCTTTTCATCTGATGGGTTTTTAACAACATCAACTATCTTTATATGGCCTGTTTCGTTAAATTTTACCGTTAATGAGGAAGGATAGTTTACTGAATCATATAATAAATTTGCCATTCTAAACAGACCAAGTTTATTATCAGTTGCTGAAACCTTGAGAGTTAGGTTTTTACCATAATAAATCTCATAATTCTTACAATCAAAATTAAACAGTATCGGTTCACTTGGTTTCTGTAATAAATCTAGTATACCTGTTCTATCTAACTCTTTTTCAGAAGAAGAAATAGTGGTATTACCATCTAATAATGTTGCGACTACTTTTATTTTACCACGTAAAATATTGATTAACCTACGCATATCCCTATGATCAACATATAAACTGGCTGTTGCCGCTTCTATCAACTTGTTTCTTTCGAGCCCTAGGCTGCTCCATTTAGCAGGGTTCTTTGATATAGTTGCTACTGATGGTTTATCGTTTTCAGGTGGATCACTGCTCATCTTGTTTTCGCTATGCAGATAATATGTTCTTATGTTTTCCACTTCGCCTGTTATGCTACATGGTAGTGTCATAGATGATTTATGATTCACAGAATCGTAGATAAATGAGGACGACATCATCTCTATAAATTCGGTAATATTAAAACCAGCGAATTCTTCGCTACCAAAAATTTCGCTGAGTTTCAATAAAGTCTCACTTAAGTTAGATAAGAAACTTATATTGCTGAGAGCTTCACCCAACGACTTTAATGTTTCATTTAAACTTGATAAATCGAAATTAACATAATTAAGAAGTAGTTTATCCCCAGCAGATATTTTAATTTCTGCTAGTATCACATCCCCTGGTTCCAAAACTGTTTCAACTGGAATAGAAAATTTATACTCTATGGTATCTTTTAGAGGTGATAGCAATTTTCTTTTTACTTTAACCTCTTTCGATTCAGTGAATTTAGTTTGTAGTTCTTCATCACCTAATATTTTTAATACTAAAAAACTGACGTTAACTGTGTCGTTATCCCAGAGATACCATGGTGGCGATGCAAAGTATAGGTTGAAGTTCACGTCTCCCTTCAAATCTAATTTTTCTTCACCACTATAAACATAGGCGCCTTGAAATGGTGCGAAATATGAAACTAGGAATTCTTCTGATAATAGTTCTTCCCATTCACCTTTCCTACACATGTCTATTATTGTTTTAATGGTTGGCGGGTATTCTGAGTCATTGGTTTTAATTGGCGGATTTTGATCCATCACTCTACCATAGCCAGAGATTGATAATATCAGTTTAATATATTCAATATCAGACAGGTTTTCTAATTCAGGCTCAGTCAAATTTTCTTCTAAACCAGATTTATATAATAAATCTAATAATTTTTCTTCGTTATAAACTTCAAGTATATAAGATAAATCATCATCTTCGGTTATCTGTTCATGGAAATAAAGTGTTGTAGTTCCTACCTGTTCTTCTGCTTTGACGTCGGAGGTTAAAATAGTTAAAACTGACAGTGAGCTAAGTAGCAATATGATTGTCACGAAGCACACTCTGATTTCTCTGGAGAGATGCATTTTTGTCTCACCTTATGTAAGTTATATTATTTCTATTAATATATAAATCTTTGTTTACAATACTTACCATTTTTCTTTTTCAGATATGAAACGTGTTTTTTTTATCCAGATATAACATTATATTTTTACATTATATTATTGGACCCAAACTATTAATATCTTTTATATTAAATAATAATATTTTTTGGTATACATTACTAATTTTCCTTTTAAAAAAAAATAAATATGCCCTAAGATATCCTATCATGGCACTCTAGAAAGGTGGTTAATGAGGATAATAACTTTAAATAATAAAAATAATCCTTTCTTCATCTCATTTATTATAGGTATTAGTCTATTTTTTATTATACTTCTTTTTATTAGTCCAGTTTTAGCTCAGGATAAACAACTGTTTGTTACAGTAAATGAATATATCATTAAATCAAATGAACCTTTCACTGTTGTAGTTAAAGATGAATATAACATGCCTGTAAAAGGAGTATCAGTTGCAATACAGAATATCGTGGGAAAAACAGAAATCACAGATGATGAGGGCGTTGCTATATTAACTGCTCCTAGTAATTGTAATGAGATAACGATTATAGCACAGAAAGAGGGATATAAAGATGGGAGAAAATCTGTGAAGATCTATGTTCCTCCAGGACTTATCGAGTCTCTATTACAAAACCAATATATCCCGATAGTTATTGCTGTAATAGCTGTTTTATCAGCTATACTAGTTGTTAATTTTAGACAAAAAAGGCATGAGAGAAACTTGGTTGGAGAAACCCTAAAGGAACAGCCTATTAAGAGTAGTTTACATGGCGTGGTCGTATCTGTGTCCTCAGATGAAAAAGAAGCAGGTAAACAAATAAATCAGGGTGTATCAACAGAAGAGATCTATATTGATTCAAAAAGTGGTCCAAAAATCGAAGAAATCAGGATTAGTAGGCCTCGTAAAGACAAGGAGATAGTCTCAGTGAAAACCGAGGAAGAGATTGAGAATATCTCTGCTCGTAAAGCTATGAGAAAACATGAATATGATTGGTTTGAGGGCGAGGAAGACATTAGGTACAAGATAGATAGGATAACTGGTAAGATTGATGAAGATGGTGTTGATAAATGGTTTGAGGGTATAGATGATATAAGAGCTAAGATAGATGAGAAGATTAAGAAAAAAGACAGGAAAAGGAATTAGTTGGATTAGTTGATTTATCATTTTAAGTAGTTTTTAAATATTGCTTCTTTGATTTATGCGCTTTAATGACAAAAGAAAACAGGTTAATAGCTGATTTTTATGAGCTTAGTGTTAAACAGTTGATGGATAAACGTGTTTGGGATCTCCCGTTGATAGAGGAAAATGAGGATATTTATCATGTTTTGTCTATCCTTTGTGGGAGACATCATATATGGGTTGTTAAAAGTAAAAGCAGCAATGAGCTTGTTGGAGTTATAACTGAGCATGATGTTTTATCTATATTGGCTCCTAAGCGTCTGCCAGCCTATGTTTTTGGTATGCCTGATGTTAGATCTATTCAGCATGGTACAGCAAAAACAGCTGGGGATATCATGTTTCATAATGTTGTTTCCTGTAAACCTGATGATAAGGTTGCAGATGCGCTTCATAAGATGGTTGTATATAAGACGCGTAGGTTACCTGTTGTTGAGGGAAAGAGAATCGTTGGTGAGCTTACTCTAAATCAGCTTATTAGGAAGTACTATGCTGCAACTCAATATCATCCTATAAATAGATAAAGAAGGTTGATTTTCACGCTTGATACAGTATTGGAGATATCACTCGCAGTTGCTTTGGCTCTAATTGTTGCTCGATTCTTGGGCTATATTTTTGATAAACTAAAACAGCCTGCTGTGATAGGGGAGATTATCGCAGGTATAATATTAGGAGGTTTTGGTTTAGGCTTGATTTCTAAGCAGGGTTTCTCAATTTTTAACTGGAGTTTTAGTTTTCCAAATTTAGACTATACCGGGGAATATTTTAGTTTGTTCGCTGGCTTGGGTATATTATTTTTTATGTTTATATCTGGTCTTGAGGTAAACATATCTAAGTTTAAGGGTATGGAAAAAGCCTCGTTCTTTATTGCAGTTGGTGGCGTTGTTTTACCACTGATACTAGGCTTCATTGCTGGCATGTATTTTGGTTTTTCATGGCAGGCTAGTACGGTTATAGGGCTAATATTGGTTGCTACCTCTGTTGGTGTTACTGTTAGGACATTAATGGATTTGAGGCTGCTTAGCACATATCCTGGTATAGCAATACTTGGAGCCGCTGTAATCGACGATGTCATTGGTATAATTCTGTTAACATTTTTATTAGGCACAGATTCAATGATAGCTATAACATTTAAGATGCTTTTATATTTCCTAATTTTTGCTTACTTGGGAGTAAAATTTATAGGTAGAGTATTGAACCTAGGGGAAAAAATTCAGCTCCCAAAAGCATTTCTAGGCATTTCAATATCTATTATGTTAATATACTCTTTTTTTGCATACCAATCAGGTATCACAGGCATAATTGGAGCGTTCCTTGCAGGTACGCTAATAGGTAACACGGTGTATTCAAATAGGGTAATCGATGATGTGAAAACAATAGGTTACGGTATTTTTATTCCATTGTTCTTTGTATGGGTTGGTGCTAGCATAGATTTAACAGCATTTTTAACTATTGGCCCGTTTGCTCTTGTAGTTATTGCTGTTGGTGTATTAGGTAAAATAGTTGGTTGCAGTGTAGGAGCAAAACTTGCTGGTATGAAAATATCAGAATCCATAGAGGTTGGTGTAGGCATGGTACCGCGTATGGAGATGGCTCTTATAACAGTTAGTATAGCAATTATACAGGGTGTGATAGTTGGGGAGGTTGCTGATAAGATACTAGCTACAACCATTTTATTAACCATTGTAACAACACTGATTGCACCAATTCTGATAAAAACGACGATAAGCCTTGAAAACATTTTTAAAAGATTCTGGCGGACAAAATTCTGGTAACCTATTAATATATTAACTCTATATTATTTATCAAATATTTGATATGTTAATATTATTTGAGTTGTCAAAAGAACATAAAACCTTGCCAAAAAATGAGATACTGGCGTGTCTAAACGCAGAGAATATATGTTATAGTATAGTGGATTCAAACGATGATGTTTTAGTTATTAAAACAGATGCATCTGAACCTAAAATTAAACAAATTGGACATAGATTGTCGCTCACATTTAATATAAACGAACTTTTTTTTTCTTGTTCACATGACCTAGATGATATTAAAAATTATTCAAAAAAAAGACCAATCAAAAAAGAAGGCTCTATAGCTATAAAACATAAAAACAGGTCAAAAAACATTGACTCAAAACCTATTCTCGATGTAATAGAAGATGTTTATACAAAAAACAAGAGAGTAGACTTAACAAACCCAGATATGACTATTAGAGCTTTGATAACAGACACAGCTGTGTATGTTGGTTTGCTGATATCAACAGTAGATAGGTCACAGTTTGAAAAAAGAAAAGTACAGTTTAGACCATTTTTCTCTCCTATATCTCTTCATCCTAAAATCGCACGGGCTTTAGTGAATCTTTCTTGTGCTAAAAAAAATGAAACATTACTAGATCCTTTTTGTGGAACCGGCGGTATACTACTTGAGGCTGGTTTAATTGGTATAAAGGTTATTGGTAGTGACATAGAAAAAAAGATGGTAGATGGTTGCAAGAAGACCCTTGATTTCTACAAAATAGAGGATTATGAGTTGTTTTGCATTGATATAGGTGATATAAAGAAACATATCAAGGCGGTCGATGCTGTTGTTACAGATATGCCATATGGTAAATCGACCACGACAAGAGGAGAAGATATAAACCAGCTTTATGAGCGTGCTTTTAAAAACATTTCAGGTGTACTAAAAAAGGATGGTAAAGCTGTTATCGGTTTATCAAATGAAGATATGATATATGTTGGTGAAAAATATTTTTCACTAGTTGAGAAGCATGATTTTAGGGTTCATCGTAGTCTCACTCGTTATTTTGCTGTATATAGGAAATAACCAAAACGCTTTTACAATAGAATCGTCATCCACCATTTCGGAAATGACGCAGCTGAGTGTTATATTCCTTGGTACTAGTGGTAGCTGGCCTACTGTGAAACGAAACGTTTCATCTGTAGCTGTAAAAAGAGGTGGTGAGGTTATTTTGTTTGACTGTGGTGAGGGTACGCAGCGTCAGTTCCAGAAATCAAATCTTAGTTATATGCAGGTAGACAAGGTTTTTATAACGCATTTTCATGGTGATCATTTCCTTGGTCTCCTTGGTTTGATTCAGACTATGCAGTTGAATGATAGGGATAAACCGCTTGATATCTATGGACCACGTGGGATGAATAAGTTGACATCGCAGTTGTTATCTCTTGGTTACTTTCAACCATCATATAAGATAGTTTCACATGAGCTAAAAGACAATGATACACTGGTTTTTGATGGGTACTCTATACATACGCTTCAGGTTGATCATAATGTTCCATCTCTAGCATATTGCATGGAAGAGGATGAACGACCTGGTAGGTTTAATAAACCAAAGGCTCTTGAACTGGGTATACCAGAGGGGCCGCTTTTTAGCAAGCTTCAACATGGTCAGTCTATAACATTGGATAATGGTAAAAGGATCACTCCTGATATGGTTTTAGGTGAGCCGAGGAAAGGCAGGAAAATAGTTATAACAGGTGACACAAAACCATATCAAAAGTTGATAGAATTTTCAAAGGATGCAGATGTGCTTATCCATGATGCAACATTTGACTCTGAGCTAGAGGAAATTGCTATTGAATACGGTCATGCTACTGCTTCTCAGGCTGCAGAGATCGCTAAAAAAGCCAATGTTGAAAAACTTTTTTTGACACATATAAGCCCGCGTTACACTGATTATCGTATAATTGAGAATGATGCTAGGAAGGTTTTCAAAAACTCTTTTGTTGCAAGGGATTTCCAGGAAGTTGAAATTAGACTTAAAAAATGAGTGACTTGAATCTTATCATATATTTTTCTTATCGTTACTATTATGACAAAGATTAAAGTAGAAACTGATGATATCCGTTTTCGAAAAATATGATTTCACAGAAAAATGGTCAATTAACAGAATTTTACAGTTACTCTACAGAAGAGTTGTTTAAAAAATTTGGGACTTCAATAAACGGGTTATCTAATGAAAAAGTAGAGGAATTGTTGAAAATTTATGGGCCAAATGAGATTGCTAAAGAAAAGAAAAAATCAATACTTAGGAAAATTTTAGAAGCACTTATTGAACCTATGGCGCTTATTTTGATAATCGCTTCTCTCCTTTCTTATTTTATCCTAAATGATTTACTAGAAGCAGCTGCTATTCTAGGTGTTGTGTTAATTAATACGATAATTAGTTTGATACAAGAGGGAAAAGCGGAGAAAGCATCAGATGAACTTAAAAAAATATTGTCTCCTCAGTTTAAGGTTATCCGGGATGGTGATATTGAGGTTATCGCTTCTAAATTTCTGGTGCCAGGTGATATAATTGTTTTCGAATCAGGTGATATTCTACCTGCTGATGCGCGTGTTATAGAAGGAAACAGCATATTGGTTGATGAGGCGCATTTAACTGGGGAAAGTGAGCCTATTAACAAAAATGCAGATAAGTTAGATGGTAAGGACCTAAAGCTGTATGAGATGAGTAACATCATTTTTGGTGGAAGCAAAATTCTAAATGGTTATGGTAAAGCTGTTGTTGTAAAAACAGGAGCTAACACAGAGATTGGTAAAATCGCAAAAAACATACAAGAAACAAAGGATGAACAAACACCTCTCCAGAAGAAAATGAACAGAGAAGTAAAAGCATTGGTAGGTCTTGCTTTTGTTGCAACACTCCTTGTTTTACTGATGGGTGTTTTAAGAAATGTCGACCTTGGTTCATCTGTGCTACTTGCTATCAGCATCATGGTTGCTGTATTCCCAGAGGGGTTGCCTGCTTCGATGACTATAGCTTTTTCGCTTGCTATGGAACGGCTTGCAAAAAACTCTGTTATAGTAAAAAAACTCTCATCTGTTGAGACACTAGGTAATGTAGACTACATCTGTACAGATAAAACAGGGACTATCACAAAACATGATATGACTGTTAAAGAATCTTTCATTGGAAATAAATTCCATGTGATGTCTGATCTCTTCAAAATGGTCGCAGAAGGTAAATCAGATCTATTACATGATATTTTTTTAACCTCTGTTAAATGTTCTACTGCTCAGGTAATAGAGGAAGAGGGAAACGTTGTAAAAGAAATCGGTGATCCAACTGAGATCGCTCTAATCAAAGCATCTATCCTAAACGGTTTCAAACCTGATCATTTTGATTCATTTAAAATATTAGATAACGTGCCTTTTTCATCTGATCTAATGTTTTCAGCTATCCTCACAGAGGATAATAAGGGGAAGAAGGAGATATACATCAAAGGGGCGCCAGAGAAGATACTATCGTTCTGTGATTCTTATTATGTTGATGGTAAAACACAGCCTCTTGACGAGCATCACAGACGGCATATATTAAAAGAACTTTCTACTAGATCTGAAAAAGGTTTCAGACTCATAGGTTTTGCGAAAAAACAAAAAGTAGATGACATAAAAAAAATTGATACCAATAATCTGAAGGGTTTCACTTTTCTTGCTGCAGCAGCTATATATGATCCACCAAAAGATGAGGTTAAACAGATGATCCAGGAGACAAAAGAGGCGAACATAAACGTTGTTATGATCACTGGGGATAGCAAAAAAACTGGTTTCTCTATAGCTGAAAGCGTGGGTATAGCGAGTGATATCGATCAGGTTATCGAGGGTAGAGACCTCGAAAGGATGAGTGACGATGAATTTAGTCACCGCGTTGAAAATATCCGTGTTTATTCACGTGTTGCACCACTGGATAAACTAAAGATTGTTGATAAACTGCGGGAAAAAGAGCATATTGTTGCTATGACTGGTGATGGTGTAAATGATGCCCCTGCTTTGAAAAAAGCAGATGTTGGTATAGCCATGGGTCGTGCTGGAACCCAGGTTTCTCAGGAAGCAGCTGATGTGATTTTAACTGATGATAATTTTTCTACTATTGTGAAAGCTGTTGAGGAGGGTAGGAAGGTTTATCAAAACCTAAAGAAGCTTATTCGTTATCTTCTAACAAATAACATAGGCAAGGTTGTAGGTATTTTGATTACTCCTATTTTTGGTTATCCTGCTCCTCTTTTACCTTTGCAGCTTTTATGGTCAAATGTTGTTATGGAGAGTCTCCCAGCTGTTGGGATAAGTACAGATTCCGCTGATAAAAGTATAATGAAACATAAACCGTCTAAGCTCTCAGAGCCAATTATCACAAAACGGCAGAGGATGATGATGATTGTTGATGGTATTGTTTTTGGTTTATGTATCGCAGCATCGTATATTCTTGCACGTGATTATATGATAAGCCAGGGTTTTGATGCAAAAGATGCTGGTGTATTCGCTGGTACTGTTTCTTTTGCTGTCACGCTTATATCACCACAGCTCTATGTTTTTATTTTACGTGAAGGAAAATTGATTGATAGGTTCAAAAGAAAAAATCTTCTACTGAAATCTTTTTTTGTTTTTACCATATTGATGATACTAGCAATTATCTATGTCCCTGAGTTGAACACTTTTTTCAAAACAAAACCGATTTTTGATTTTTATCTCTGGGGTTTAATCATTGTGTTTTCTGTTTTGACTACAGTATTCCGAGCTGTTTTTGGTGATGACATCCTCCCTAGTTCAAAGCATGGTAAACAAACAGCATCAACATCAACTACATAACAATTTTATTAAGCACCGCAGCTATTCTGTTTTGATTTCTATGGAAGAAAGACCATCATATGATGAATACTTTATGGAAATGGCTCATGTGGTTTCAAAGAGGAGTACATGTCTAAGACGTAAAGTAGGGGCCATACTTGTTAAAGATAAACATATACTGAGCACAGGCTATAATGGTGCGCCTAAGGGGCTTAAGCATTGTTCAGAGGTTGGTTGCCTCAGGGAGAAACTAAATGTTCCATCTGGTGAACGCCATGAGCTCTGCAGAGGCTTACATGCTGAGCAGAATGTGATCATACAGGCTGCTGTTTTTGGTACATCAATAAAAGATTCAACTCTTTATTGCACTAACACACCTTGTGTTGTTTGTGTTAAAATGCTTATTAACGCGGGTGTTAAAGAAATTATTTTTTCTGGTGATTACCCTGATGATCTTGCCAAAAAAATGCTTAAAGAAAGTGGCATAAAAATCAAAAAATTTGTGGATCAAAATCCACTTAAAATCAAAAAATGAGAAAAATATAAATACCGACGAATGAATTACCATTACCGAGGAGAAAATGAAGCATAAGAGGTCATTTGTATTAGATGAAAAGGATGAAAGAGCTGTTCAGCTATTTACAGATCTTGGGATGCCAAAAAACCTTGCTAAGACTTTAATGTACATCTCACAGGTTAATGAATGCCGTTCCGCTGACGTGGAGCAGGGAGCGGACCTTAGACAACCAGAGGTAAGTGTTGCGATGCAGGAACTCAGACGAAGAGGATGGGCTAAAAAGAGAGACGTTAAAAAGAAAGGGAAAGGAAGGCCTGTTCATGTTTACAAGCTTACAAAGAGTTTACCAGAGATACTGAAATTGTTTGAGCAGGAAAAAATGAAACAAGTAGAAACGATCAAAGAGGATTTATCGCAGCTTAACAACTTGATACAGCAGTATAAAAAATAAATTTTTAAAATCTAATATATCTAAATATTATTCTATTTTATTTAATTTCATTTAGGTTAAAAGAATTTGAGAATGTTTGTGTTGGTGGTATTAAAGTGAAAAAGAGGGTTAAAAATATTTTTAAAAACTTGGGTAAGAAGCTTGATGTTGTATTGATTAAAAACCCTGGTGGTCCATGTTGTGATGACAACTTTTTTTATGTAACTGGTTTGGATAAGGGGATTTTTGAGGGCGCGATAGCTTTGATATATCCCGATGGTGGGGTTGACCTATTGGTTTCTGAGCTTGAGGCTGAAGCTGCAAAAAAAGCTGATGCAAATCTCTATGTTTATAGGGACAAAAAAACTTTTGATGGTTTTTTGAAAAAACTTTTATCAGATGTTAAAAAAGTTGGTTTGAATTTTGATATGGTTTCTCATAGGGATTTTTGTAAACTGAAAGAGCAATACAAGAAGTTGAGTTTTATAGATGTATCAGAGAATCTTGCGAAGACTAGGCTTGTTAAAGATGAGCTTGAGATAAAACTAATAAGGAGGTCGTGTCAGATAGTTGATAAAGTTATGAAAACTGTTCTAAGTATGCTCTATGAGGGGATGCATGAGTATGAGGTTGCTGCTGAGATAGATTATCTTATGCAGAAGAATGGTGCTGATAAACCTGCTTTTGAGACAATATCCTCTTTTGGTAGAAACACTGCTGAGCCTCACTATAGCCATGGTGCGACCCGGCTTAGGAAAGGTTTTTTTGTTTTGTTTGATTTCGGCTCATGTTACCATAGATACAACTCTGATATAACTAGGACTTTTGTTTTTGGTAAAGCATATAAAAAACAAAGAGAGATGTATGAAACTGTTTTAGAGGCACAAAAAGTAGGATTAGATTCTATAAAACCTGGTGTAAAAGCGTATAAGGTGCATAATAATGTAAGTAATTATATAGAAAAAACAAGGTTCAGAGGATGTTTCGTCCATTCTACAGGTCATTCTCTTGGTTTATCTGTTCATGATGGAGCAGGTTTCAGCTCTGAGAGCAAGTTTGCGCTCAGAGAAAACATGGTTTTTACTATTGAGCCAGGTGTTTATGTACCAGGTTTTGGTGGTGTGAGGATAGAGGATGATGTTCTAATTAAAAAGAATGGTGTGGAGGTTTTAACTAAATCACCGAAAGGTTTCTTTGAGATTTAAGAGTATTTTATCTTTTTTCCATTACATTTTTATGAGAATCATTGATACTGACTTTGGTGTGATTTTCTATGAAATGGTATGATGAAGCTGAATATATTAGGAAACAGGCGATGAAAAACAACGAGTTCTTCGCGAATTCTCTACCTATGATAGCAAGTGAAAATGTTTTGTCACCTCTGTGTAGGGAGATGCTTATAACTGATTTCCATGGTAGGTACGCTGAGGGTACTCCTGGTAATAGATACTATGAGGGTTGTAAGTTTTTTGACCTAGTGGAAGAGAAATCTATGGAGCTTGCAAAGAAACTTTTCAAATGTTCTTATGCTGATGTGCGTCCCACGTCTGGTACTACTGCGAATATGGCTGTACTTAAGGCTTTGATTAAACCAGGTGAAAACGCTGTTGTGCTTGATACAGCAAATGGTGCACATATCTCTTTTGGTAAATGGGGTGCGGCTGGTGTGAGGGGTATAAACCTTGTTTCTTTCCCGTTTAATAATGAGGAGATGAACATAGATGTTGATAAAGCTGTTAAACTTATAAGAGATGTTAAACCAAGGCTTGCTCTTTGTGGGCAGTCTGTTTTTTTGTTTCCTACGCCTCTTAGACAAATCGCCGATGCAGCACATGAGGTTGGTGCATATGTTGTGTATGATGCAGCCCATGTCTTGGGTCTTATTGGGGGTAAAAAATTTCAGGATCCGTTGCGTGAGGGCGCTGATGTTATGAATGGGAGCACACATAAGACACTACCTGGTCCTCAGGGTGGTGTGGTACTATCTGATCATAGGGGTGATACTGAGGAGGATAAATCTTTTTTGAGGAAGCTTGGTTTCGGTGTTTTCCCAGGTGTTACTTCGTCTTATCATCTCCACCATGTTGCGGCTAAGGGTATAGCTTTTGCTGAACACCTTGAGTTTGGTGAGGCTTATGCTACTCAGACTATAAAAAACGCTAAAAGGCTTGCGCAGTCATTGTATGAACGCGGGTTCAAGGTTTTTGGTGAGAAACTTGGTTTCACAGAGTCTCATCAGGTTCTTGTTGAAATCGGACCAGGTAAGGGAAAGGAAGCGTCTAAAAAACTTGAGGAGGCTGGTATTATTACAAACATGAACATGATACCTGGTGATAAAGACCCGATTAACCCATCTGGTTTACGTCTAGGGACACCAGAGCTTACGAGGATAGGGATGAAAGAGAGTGAAATGGATGAGATCGCTAGTTTTTATGAGAGGGTGCTTTTGAAAAACGAGAACACGAAGAAAATCAGGGAAGAGGTTAAAGAATTCCGCAAAAACTTTCAGGAGCTGCATTACTGTTTCAAAGAAGGTTTTAGGGGATATGATTATCAAAAGTTGATCTGAGTATGCTTGTAGCAATCTCTGGTACACCAGGGACAGGTAAAACATCTGTTTCAAAAATTTTAGAACAGCATGGTTTTGAGGTGTTTGATTTAAACAAGTTATCGGTTGAGAAAGGTTTTGTTGTTGGTTTTGATAAAAAAAGGGGTTCTAGGATAGTAGATGTTGACAAGTTGGATAGATACGTTGGAGGTTTTTCCAAGGGGAAAAACTTGGTTTTCTTTGAGGGGCATCTTTCTCATCTTTTGAAAAACATGGATAAAGTAATAATTCTTAGGTGTCATCCTTCTGTTTTAAAAAAACGTTTAGCTGAGAAAAACTGGAACAAGGAGAAAATAAAAGAAAACGTTGAGGCTGAGGTTCTTGACATAGTTTTATGTGAGAGCGTTGAGAATCATCATAGGAAAAACATTTTTGAGATAGATACAACTGATAAAACTGTTGATCAGGTGGCATCATGTGTACTTGAGGTTGTTGAAAATAAATTTAAACCTATGAAAAAATATAATATAGGATATATTGATTGGTCCGAGGAGATACTTAAAGAATTCTAAAAAAAAAGATTTTGAGATGGAGAAAACATGGTGTTGGATACTCAGAGGGATAACATTGATCCTGTTTTATCATTTGTTGCCAAAGTTTTTGTGGGTGTGAACCCTAATGTTTTGACTTGGTTGTCTCTGGTTTTTGCTTTTCTAGCTGGGTTGTTTTTTTATTTTTCTTCTCCTGATTTGGAGTTGTCAAATTATTATCTTTTTTTTGCTTCTTTGTTTGTTTTTTTAAATGGTTTTTTTGATGCTGTTGATGGTAAGGTTGCTAAGTTGACTAAAAAGGAGTCAAGGATGGGTGATTTCCTTGATCATGCTCTTGATAGGTATGCTGATGTCCTGATGGTTGGTGGTATTGCTATTAGCCCATGGTGTGATGTTAGGATAGGGCTTTTAGCTGTTGTTGGTATGTTGTTGACTAGTTATATGGGTACCCAGTCTCAGGCTGTTGGCTATAAACGTGAATACTCTGGTTTACTTGGTCGTGCTGATAGGCTTGCGTTGTTGATGGTTATACCTATTGTGCAGCATATACTGATTCACTATGGTTATCAGATCATATATGGTTTTTATTTGCTTGAGTGGATGCTGATCTATTTTGCGGTTGTTGGTAATATAACTGCTGTTCAACGTTTTTATAGTACTCTAAGATGGTTTAGAAAATGAGTGGAAAAAACGCTGTAATTGTCTCTCTCAGTGATGATGTACAGGAGATAATACAACTAGCTGATACACTTGGTTATAATGTTGTTAAAACTTTTATTCAACATAAAAAAACGCCTGATACCAATTATTATGTTGGTCCAGGTAAGGTAGATGAAATTAAAAAGTTTTTAGAGGAGCAGGGGGAGGATTCTGTTAATCTGGTGATTGTTGATGGTGAGTTGAAGCCTTCTCAGTGGTTTGCTTTGGAAAAGAAACTGAAGATTGATGTTTATGATAGGATAAGACTTATTCTTGCTATATTTGCGGAGAGAGCAGATAGTAAAGAAGCTAAACTACAGGTGCGTTTGGCACAACTACAATATGAGCGGCCTTTTGTTAGGGAGCTTATACATCGTGCTAGAGCTGGTGAACACCCGGGTTTTATGGCTGGTGGTGAATACCAGGTTGATGACTATTATGAGATGATAAAGAAACAGATGAAGAATATACGAGAGGATTTAGAAAAGATACGGGATGAGCGGGAGATACGTAGGAGACATAGGCATACAAGTGGTTTTTACCTTGTTTCATTAGCTGGTTATACGAATGCTGGTAAAAGCAGTTTGTTGAACCTTTTAGCTGACGAAAAAGTTAAGGTTGATGGTAAATTATTTTCAACGTTGTCTACAACAACACGTAAGATAAACGATAGATTTTTACCTATTTTGTTGACTGATACAGTTGGTTTCATAAAAAATCTGCCTACTTGGGTTATAGATGCTTTTCATTCCACGCTTGAAGAATTGTCATTGGCTGATGTTGTCTTGTTGGTTGTTGATGCTAGTGAAAGCAAAGAGGTTATTGAAAAGAAACTTAGGGTTTCAATTGATGAACTTCTTGAGATTGGTGTGGTATCCCCGGTTATAATCGTTTTTAATAAAATTGATTTGCTAAACAAAGAGGAGTTGGAGAGCAGGGTTGATTATCTAAGGGTTGCTGGTTTGTTGGAAAACAAAAAAATTGTGTCCATATCTGTTAAAAACAAAGAGAATGTTGATATGCTTCTTGATATGATCCATGATTCCCTACCTCGTATCTCTAGTTTGAAGTTAAGGTTGCCTGTTAACGAAAAAACCCAGTCTTTTATATCCTGGATGTACGAAAAAGCACGTGTCTATGATGTTGTTTATAATGATTATATCACGGTTTCTGTTGATTGTAACATTGAGATAAAAGACAAGATACTGTCTAGATGTAATGAATTAGATGGGCAAATCTTATGATTTTTTATTCGTCCATCCCAGGGTATGCTTTTGTGTAAAGTCAAATGACATCAGTAACATCATTGACCAAGGTGTGATAATTGAAAACACTGGTAATCCCTCTGTGCATATGCAACATGAAGGTTACATCTTCTCCTTAAAAAAATGTTACCCATCTGACTTGACATTACATTTTGTTAAATTTTAAATATAGGTATAATGTTTACGGGTGCTGGGAGGAATAAAATTATGGATATATTAAGAGATGTAAAGGAAAATAAAGATAAGTTGATGTTAGCTGTTTTACTGGTAGCTGTAGGTGTTTTATCAAGGATACTTTTGCATGATTTTTTCTATAGTATAATTAACCCTATTTCCACTGGTGGTTACCCGTTGCCATTGGATGTGTTCTTTGCTGTTGCAGCAGTTTCTGTTTTTAGTGGTGTTCTTCTAGGTAAATATTATACGTTTGTTGTACCGGTTTGTGTTATAGGTATTACTGATATATTTTATGCATTGGTTGACCCTGTAAATGCTGCCAGCTGGTTGACTTGGCTTTTCCTGTTTACTTGGTCAGGGTACGTGGTTTTGGCATTAACCGGTTATTTAACAAGAAGAAAATCAGAGATTAACAGATTGTTTATACCAAAAATTTTAGGAACAAGCGCCCTAGGTATAGTTTTCTATGATTTGTGGTCTAACTTTGGTTTCTGGTTAGCTTATTCTAAGTTGGGGTTCTATCCGCAGAACCTTGATGGTCTGGCTATGGTTTACATTGGTGGTATCCCATCTATGATATGGCATCTTTTGTCTACAACCCTGGTTATTGTATTTGTTGCTATACCACTAGTTTATCTGAGAGAGCAAGAGATAATCAAGAAAAGTCTTGTACTCAAACCTGTGGAAAAATATGTTATTGCTAGCGCAACAGTTATCCTTATGACTGCTAGTGTTTTAACAGTTCTCTTCTAACATTTTTTTGATAAAGTTTATATTACAAGAAAATATAAGGGGTAGAAAGGAGAAATAAAATATGGCTATAGGTTTTGTGCTTATAAGTGCTGCACCTGCCCATGAACACGAGGTTTACAACAAGCTTTCTAAGGTGCCTGAGATAGTTGAGCTTCACCCGCTTTTTGGTGAATATGATCTCATTGCTAAGATAGAGGCAGAAGACTTCGAGAAACTTGGTAACATAGTTGTAAACAAGATTAGGTCGATACCTGGTGTGATTGATACAAAAACCTTGACGGGAACAAAATTTTAATGAGGTGAAATAAAAAATGGAAGGATTAGTACAATATTTCCTGAGTATGCTGACGCTGGTATTCGCGATAGCTAGCATAATAGCTGGTATATTCACTGCATATTTCGGATCTGGTAAAAGCAGAGCAGTTGGGGCTATACTAATAATCATAGGGATAATTGTGTTCATATTGTTCCTATGGGGAGCTGGAGTACTAAAAATGGGTAATGTACCAGATACAATGGACTTTGTTGGAACTGTTATAAATGGTATAGTAGCTGTTGTTGGTGCAGTAGTTGGGGCGTTAATAGCTCTTGGTATATTCCTACTGGCTATAATGAAGGCGTAGTACTTCGTTACTGACTTAGGAAAAAAAACACAATCTTATTCTTTTTTTTAATTTATCTTATCTTTTCTTTAGAAAATCTATTTTTTGTTGTTTGTATATCTCTGTTTAATGTTTTTTTGATTAAATCCGCTGGTTATTCCACTTGGCATCTATCATTATGGATATCAACTTGTTTAAAGTATTGATCCCATGTGGAACCTCTTTCAACCTTATACATATTTTTCTCCATTAAAATCTGCAATTTAAAAACCATTACTAACTTAAAAGAGTTTTTCTCGATGCAAATTATAGGGGGTATAGAGTAGAACCTGTGCTATACTAAAAACCTAGATTATTATATCTAAAAAATATCTGTGTATCCTAAGATCATCAGTTAGTTCAGGGTGAAAAGATAAGGCTAGGAATTTATCCTGCCTAGCCATCACTATCTCTTCGTCTATCTTTGCTAAAACCTTACATCCACCCCAGACGCGTTTTATCGTTGGTGCTCATATAAAAACAGCATTATAAGGCTCAGAAAAACCTTCTATGATTATGTTTTTTTCAAATGATTCACGTTGTCTACCAAAACTATTGCGTTCAACCTGCATATCCATAACTTTCAACAACCTAACCTTGTTGTCATCATCTGTTAGTTTTTTTGCAAGTATAACACAACCAGCACATGTACCCATTATCGGTAAATTATTTTTTCTAACTCGATCATGTATTATTTCATGCATACCGTTTTTGTACAAAATTTTTGATATTGTTGTGCTTTCCCCACCAGGTAGTATAAGGGCGTCTATTTTTTTAATATCATTTTTGTTGTAAACAAAAATTATTTCACCTTTTATGTTTGATTCTATAAGCGTATTTGTCATAGCATTAAAATGTTCAGACACAGCCCCTTGTACCGCTAGGATACCAATTGATAATTTTTTTACCATCCTCTTTCCTGGAGCATCTGTTCTTTTGATAAAGTCTGAATCTCAATACCATGCATGGGTTCACCAAGGTTTTTACTTATCTCTGCTATAACTTCAGGTTCTTTGTAATGTGCTACCGCTTCGACAATGGCTTTTGCCCTACTCTTAGGGTTCTCAGATTTGAATATGCCTGATCCAACGAAAACACCGTCGCTGCCAAGTTGCATCATTATAGCTGCATCAGCAGGTGTTGCAATTCCACCAGCTGCGAAGTTAACAACAGGTAGACGATGATGAACATTTTTTATGTCCTTTAAAATCTTGAAAATATCTTTTTTAACCTCACCATATGTGTATTCCTCAAAAACCAGTGTGTCATCATCCACCCTGTCGTTGTTTGTTATTGTTTTAATGGCGTTAACATAACTCTGAGAATACTCCTCTGCGAGTTTATGTATTTCGTTGTCATCCAAAAAACCAAGTCTTTTAATCATACCCATAACCATTCTCTGATGCCTTATCGCCTCTACAATATTACCTGTACCCGCCTCACCCTTGGTTCTAATCATCGCAGCACCCTCCCAAATCCTACGCACTGCTTCACCAAGGTTTCTACAACCACAAACAAAAGGAACAGTGAACTTGCGTTTATCAACATGATAAAATGGATCAGCTGGTGTAAGAACCTCAGACTCATCAATCATATCAACACCAAGAGCCTCAAGCGCCTGAGCCTCAACAAAATGACCTATACGAACCTTAGCCATAACAGGTATACTAACAGAATCCATTATCTTTTTAATAACAGCAGGGTCAGCCATACGAGCAATACCACCATGTGCACGGATATCAGCTGGTACCCTCTCCAAAGCCATAACAGCAACAGCACCACTATCCTCAGCGATCCTAGCCTGCTCAGCAGTGGTAACATCCATTATAACACCGCCTTTCTGCATCTTAGCAAAACCCTTCTTTAACAGTGGTGTACCAACTTTCAACTTCGGAGTATCTAAACCTTTCATCAAATTTCAACCTCCCAAACTCTGTGTAACTTCAAATCCCGATATATACAACTCCTTATTAAGCGCTGTGGTACTACATAAATTTATTGTCTAAAAACCCACTATAGGATATCCATAAAAAAAGATTTTTTTAATTTTACCGCCTGCTTTTAACAGATTCCTTTAACTCTGTTTCAATTATCTCCCGACCAAAAGGAGTTAAACCATAGAGTTTTATGTTACCCCCACCACTCTTCTCCTCAACTATCTTCAAACTAAGCAGAGACTCATCTTCCTTATACCTAGAATCCATACCACGAATAGCACCAATAACATTAGTCGGCGTGGTTTTAACATGATAAGCAATCTCAGAAGTATAACTATAACTAGGGCTTATATCAAAAAGATACTCAGCAATCTTTTTCCTTATATTACTCCTCCTCAAAGCCCTAACAACAAGAGGTCTTTTTAAGCTGGAATAGTCTTCCGAATTCCTACTCTCCAACTGCATCCCATCACTCGTAATTAAAATGTAATTAAAATGTATATCACATCCTATTTATAAATTAGTCGCCCCCATGAACAATCAGCTACATATACTTCTATATATTCATGTAAAAATGCATCTAAAAAAATTTACAAAAAAACAATTTTTTTTTACATTATTCTTTCTATCATCTCTAAAACAAAACCATCGCTATCTATCGTGTACCTTGCTATACCAATTTTTTTCGCATAATTCCTCATCTTTTTAACAGAAAGGAAACGCTCAAAAGTAGAACCCTTCTGTAACACTTCCAGCTCCAGTACACAATCAGCGGTACCCTCCATCTTCCTCTCAAAAACATCACCATATATCCCCCTCGTCATTATGATGAATAAAGCACCTTTGTTTTGCAGATTACTCAGTTTCGCTGCATAAACCGTCCTGATTACCTCATCCTGTGAATACTGGCTTAAGAAAAAATCAAGAGAGTTTATCACAATCTTCTGATAGTTCGATGATTTAATCTTGTTTGATAATATAGCTAGAAAATCTTCATCACCTTTTATTGTTGGTGGTAAACCAGAAGAACCGATTTCAATCAACTCTTTCAGCTTTAATTTTGATCTTTGCTCATATATGCTAACACGTTTCTGCTCCCCGCTTAGAACACTCTGCGAATATTTTTCAGCTATGTCAACAAACTCTATCTCCCGGGGATTCCAGTTGAACCTCTTCATTGTATCAAGGACTTCATTCTTTGTTTCCTCTGTCGTAAAATACAGTACTTTTCCAGTTGTTGTTAGCTGTTTACTAAGTATCTCCACGCTGCTACCAGGTGTCCCAAGAATCAAAACAGTGAAACCTCTTGGTATACCTCCTTCCAGTAGTTTATCGAGTTTTTCAATGCCAGTGCTTATAAATTCCTCATTCGTCATAATTTTTTATTCTTCAAATCTTTTTTTGTTTCCTTTAAAATCTTTTCAGTCGGTCTATTCATATTTATTTCGCCGTTTAAAATTTTTTTAAATAAAAGAGTCTCTAACCTTTAGGATCTTGTCGTTTAGGTAGATTAATTTGTTTAGATACTTGCTTGTATCCTCCTCCTCTATAACTATTGACATAGCATGTATGTTTCTTGCTCTTGTCCTATTTGCGAGCTGGTAAAAAAACTCTGTCACTATATTTAGATCATTGTATATTATCAGGGTGCTTAGTGAATCTATCACCAAATATTTGGTTACGTTTTCATCTACTTCTTTGAATGTATTCATTATCTCCAAACCAAGTTTTTCAAGCATCGTCGGGCTTTCTATGAACGTACAATTCGGGTAAGTCTTTGATATACCTGATGCGCGGGAGATACAATCTATGAACCTTATGTTTTTTAAAGCTGATAAATCACCGAATTGTTTAACGATGTTCTCATAAGGTTTTGTTACACTAACATAAACCCATGCATCCTGTGGTCTCGCGCGTACAAACTCCAACAAAGCCTGTATAAACTCGGTGTAGTTGTTCCCAGGTAAAAGTATGCCTACTGACTGATTGATTGTTATAGCATTTGATATCCTTTCTTTTAAACTATCTATCAGTGTAACCATAATTATCATGCCTTTGATTTAAGCAGCGGAGCTAGTTCTACACCATCCTTTGATGAGATGCTCATAGCAAACTTTGTTCTACTATGTGGTATACCCCTCATTTTAATGATCTGGAATGTTCTAATTAGATCTCCTTTTCTTTCTATGTCACCCAGGAAGATTATGCCATCGGCAATGAATTCTTCTATACCATATTGTGAATATTGGAAGGTTCTTGGTGGCACCTCTGATGTTAAAAAAGTTGTGCATTTCATCGCAGCTAGTGATGACCCTAGTTTGAATATGAAATCTCTTATCATCTCTTTTGTCTGCAGCCTATAGCAAAGAGCTGTTATAGAATCTATAACAAGTCTTTTTACATTAAGCTCCTCTGCTATGTCTCTTAGTACATCAAGCAGAGCAGCAGCATCCTCTATACTGTATTTTTCTGTGTTTAAACCCAGTCTCTCACTTATGATTCTGAGGTCTATGAGGTTCACCATACCTGATTCTATCAGTTTTTTGTCGTAGAACTTGAAACTCTCCATATTTTTTGTTAATTTAAACAAGGGTTCTGTGATTGTAAAGAAGACACCTCGTTCTCCCATTTTAGCCCCATTTATGAGGAACTGCATACAAAGAGTGGTTTTACCTGAGCCGCTGCTCCCCACCATTAAAACTGTGCTCCCTACAGGTATACCGCCGCTTATCTGTAAATCAAGTTCTTCCATACCTGTTTTACATAGGCCGTCTTCAGCCATTTACCATACTCTCCTTTTTTCACCATTACTATTTTTTTTATCTTATATACAATTATTGAATATAAAACTTAAGGTTTTAAATAAACAATGGCATCAAGGTGATATATAATTAAAGGATTATCTTTGAGGTAATGATTTACACTCTTTTTCTATAACGTGGGTGTTTGTTTTTTCTATGCCATCCAATTTTTGTAATTGACTTGTCAGTTCATGAAGCTGGCTAAGATTTTTAACATTCACTTTTATAACTATATCACAGTCACCAGTAACAATTGAGATTTTTTCAATATGATTTAGCTTCTTTATCTCATCTAATGCTTTGTTATACGTCCCTGGATACATATTTGTCATTATGTATGCCCGGATAGGTTTGTAATGTTTTTTTATATCTGTTTTTGTGTGATTTGTTTGTATTTTCCTTGTGTGCATCCTTCTTACCAAAACCAGAATTCAAATACCCCTTTATTATGATATTATACTGGTGCATATGCAGCTAAATTAAAAAATTATGAGTTCTAATGCAAGAAAGATAAAAAGACTTAGAGGAAGAAATTTTAAATTCCAATCCATTAATAATAAAATTCTCCTTATTTTTTTATTATTTCGCCCTAATAAAGCAACATTGTTATCTTAGATAATTACTCCCACACATATGCTTATATAAGAGGTAAAATATTCTTTTATACATATATTGATTAATGTTTATGGAGGGAAGGAATTTTGAACCACCTAATTTACCGACATGACAATATTATAAATTACACTATTTTTTATTTCGTATTTCCATGACAACATAGAGGAGAACAATTGGCAGTATTAATCCGAACGCATAACCAACAAACCTAAGAATGAGGTCTCCGACAAAACTTGCTGGGAAAATATTCGGATTAAACAATGTGGGAAGATTTTGTAAAGCAATTCCGACGATGAATAACCAGAATAAAGCTGTAATAAATGTAGTAAAATTCTTGGTAACATCTTCTGCAATATTAAACGAGACTAATAATTTCTGTAATAGTTCCATTACTTTTTTAATCAGGATTGTACCGAAGACTAATACAAAGATAATAATTGTAATATTAGCAGTCCAGCTTGGAAGAGGCAAATCTACAAGGCTCATATTTTCACCCACAGATATTTCATAATATTATAGAAGATATTTATAAAGCCAAATAATAAAATGAGCAAACCAATGTTAGATATAAGAGTGTGTGCAGATGCAATTGGTTTATTGATTGGAAGAAGAACGGATGTATTAATCTGTTGGATAGTATAGCCAATAATAACAAGAAAAGAGCTAGTCGTAATTCCTTTTGAAAGATCATCTTTTTCCCAATAGATACTTAAAAGAAATGTGATGATTTGGAACCAAAGGAGCAATGCTATAAAATAAACGAGTGGATTTTTAATTAATAATAATACAGAATTTGCGTCTGTACTGAGTTCTGCTTCTGCAACAATAAGATCAAATATAGGGATTATGAGAAGCGCAAGAGCAGCGATAACAATCATCTTTTTTAAAATATTCAGTGTCTCAGGCTTTTCAAACATGAGCATAATAATCCATATTTTATTCTTAAACATTTCTAAAAATGTAACGAATATTCTTTTAAGAGATGTTTTTTAAAAATTATTTTAAATTATCCCCTAAAAATTTTATTTATACTGAGTTACCTTGGACATTGCTTGATAGATAGAAAACACGGACAAAAGTATAAAAATAGGTAGTTGAAGAGTGTCATTCATAAACATTAAAACCTACCAAATATTAAAAAAGTGCAGGGGAAGGGATTTGAACCCTCGGACTCCTTCGAGACAGGATATCTCATCGAACCCTTCTTTTCTTAAGTTTTAGATCTTAAGTCCTGCGCCGTTGGCCATGCTTGGCTACCCCTGCAAATTACTGTTTTAAACGAGTGCGGGCGCCGGGATTTGAACCCGGGCAGAAGGCTTGGAAGGCCTTAATCATAACCCCTAGATCACACCCGCATTTAAACGAAGGGAAAATACAATTTTTATTTTAGTAGTTTGCTATATAAATTTTTTTTAACCTTTGGCTACATCCCGAAATGAGTCGAAGAATCATCTCTTGAACAATATTTTACTTTGAAATAGATCATAGAACATACAGAAAAATGTTGTCTCAATCGGTGATTTCACA
>JARYMC010000002.1 GCA_029907305.1 Candidatus Thermoplasmatota archaeon | reverse complement strand
CAGTCTTGCGACCGTACTTCCCAGGCAGCTTGCTTAACAACTTCTCTCCGACACTGATTGGGCTCGGAGCTCAACCAACATCAAGCAAGCAGCGTTTACACCCTGGACTACCGGGGTATCTAATCCCGTTTGCGCCCCAGGGCTTCGTCCCTTACCGTCAAACCCGTTCTAGCTAGACGCCTTCGCCACTGGTGGTCCCCCTAGGATTACAGAATTTCACCTCTACCCCAGGAGTACCTCTAGCTTCTCCCGGTCTCGAGTTTACCAGTCTACCCAGAATTCGTATGGTTAAGCCATACAATTTACCTAGGCATTTAGTAAACCGGCTACGGACGTTTTAGGCCCAATAATAGCGGCCACCACTCGAGCTGCAGGTATTACCGCGGCGGCTGGCACCCGTCTTACCCAGCCCTTACTCTCTATGCTTTTTAGACATAGAAACAGCTGACTCTAACGAGCCAGCACTTGGGATTCCCTCGTCGTGCTTTCGCACATTGCGAAGTTTTCGCGCCTGCTGCGCCCCGTAGGGCCTGATATCGTGTCTCAGATATCATCTCCGGGTTATTGCTCTCACAACCCGTATCCGTCGTAGGCTAGTCAGGTCGTTACCCTGACTACAACCTGATAGTCCGCAGACTCATCCTTAGGCGCCGAAGCTTTTGATCTAGGTGCATTCCAGCCTCCTAGATCTATGGAGTTTTATTCTCAGTTTCCCGAGGTTATCCTCCACCTAAGGGCAGATTATCCACGTGTTACTGAGCCGTCAGCCGAGGGCCGAACCCTCACGACTCGCATGGCTTAATCGAATCCCAATAGCGGTGACCTCTGGCAGGATCAACCAGAATCAATGCACACTTAAATTTTTTTTAGGAATTGGTGGGTAGATCAAAAATTACACCAACATACGTCGATCGTCAGATTCAAGAGAGCGCAAGTCCCCCTAAGGGGTGTGTTGCTTTTTCTTGAACCTCCACATCCATTTTTTTTTGTAACCCAGATCTGAAACGACCCAGTCATAGATAGTAAGATAACCTATTCTCATGGGTCAGACCGGAAATGTCTGGGTTTTGAGATTTTAGAAGGTATATAATACTTATATATAAAGGTTATACAAATATTTTTCGCCAGAAGTTGGTTTTTGTTTGAAAAATAAAAATTAAAAAGCAATAGCTTTTTTTTTGTAAATAGCAGTGTATATTATTATATAATACTATTAAGCGAACAATTAAAAAGCTAAGCATGTTTTATTTGCTTATGGATCTACCATATGGTATGCAACCCTCTACTTTGGAGGAACGAAAAAAGTTTTACAGCGATTTTAATCTAAGGAAAGCACGTGACTGGGTTGGTAGGAAACTTGTTTATGCTGTTGTTATAGGTCGTCATTCAAACATTTATCCTGCAGAATATAAAAGTGATAGGAACGAGCCTTTGATTATTGATAAATATAGGAATTTAAATGATGTTATGCATTGGATTAACAAGTTTTTACCTGAGGGAATTTATTATGATCGTAACTATTACAAAGATTTTTCTTTGTGTCACTCTTTTAATCTCAGGAAGTATTGGGGTTGGAGTAATTTTATTGGTCAGGAGCTAGCTTTTGATTTTGATCCAGAGAACGTTGACTGCCCTATTCATGGTTCGCTTGAAAAAAGGATGAAAAAAGGTTCGGGTCTTTCTTTTTGTGAAAAAGCTTTTGAGATTACACGTGAGAATGTACTAAAAATGTATGATATCTTATGCGAGAATTATAGTGATGTTCGTATTGTTTTTTCTGGTCGTGGTTTTCATATTCATGTTTTTGATAGGGATACTATAAAGTTTTCTCGTGAGAAACGTAAGCGTATTGCTGAGAAGTATAAGGGTTTTGGTATTGATAGTTTTGTTACTAGTGGTGAGATGCGGCTTATTCGTTTGCCTTTTAGTTTGAATGGTGTTTCTAGTAGGGTTGTTACGCCGCTTAAGAAATCTGAGGTTTATGGTTTTGATCCCAGTGTTGATGCTCTGCCTAGGTATTTTTAGTTTATTGTACTTTTTTTTCTTTTTTGCTGTAGTAATAGTATTTCTTTTTTGTTTCTTTCTTTTTTTTCTTTTTATCAACCATGGTTTGCAGATAGAATTATGTGGTTAATAATGTTTTTTCTCAAATTATGGAAAAAATAAAAGAGGTTGATTAGGTTTTATTTTTTTGGTTATAGTAATATGGTATCACATTATGGTTCTTGTATGAAATAAAACTCGTATACAAATGCTCGGTGTACCCAGAATCCTGTTAGAGGGGCGTCCTCATGGAATCTTATAACTACTTTATCGACAAGTAATGGACTGTTGAGTTCAACGTCTTTCCAATCTCTATTTAGCCAATCGGTGTAAGTTAATGTAGACCCAACTTGGTTAGCACCGTTATAGAATTTTATTTCCATCTGATCAAGATGTGTTTCTTTTCGTGCACGGATTTTAAAACCGTCGATATTTATCGGTGCATTCTTTTTTAGAGTTAGAGGATCAGACCATCCATTCACACCTAGTTCTTTGTATACAGCCCATGTTAAAATTGGCATTTCATCGTATGCATAATCCTCTCTAATCCAGTCTGATTCATCGTGACTATCTGGTGAGATATAATTTTGTAATTTGTCAGGTTTTACTGCTTTTATTATAATTGTGACGTTATCATAATCATAAACATCGTTTTTCCTCTGAACTTTTACTTTCATTGTGCACCCTGTAAATTGTTCGTTAGCATTTATCCATAGGTCAACACCAGCGAAGGAATTGTTTGGAGGTAAAGTTCCGCTTGAGGGTTTGAACCCATATTCGAAGTCAGATTGATTACCTTCTGTAATTGAAACACTCTTGATTTCCCAGTCTAATGTTTCAAAGCGGTTGCTAATTACCCAAAATACATCATCTAATGTTGTGTTGGAGTCTTTTTTAATAAAGTAAACTGTATCATATACTGGGAAAAGCTCTACTAAGCCGTAATAAATATGAATTTTTACAACATCTTTTACATCAGTATTATTTCTATCATAGAAAATTATTCCAGGAGTATCGTAGTCCCCAGGTGTATCTTGTGATGTGAGTGTGAATGAGAAGTTAACTATCTGGCTTTTATTAGGTCCCAAGATGCCTTCCTTGGGTTCAAAGTTCCAATTTGAGCCAAATGGTATTTCCGGTATGCTCATATTCCAATGGAGCATATAATTTGAACATGATTCGTTTGCGATGTTTTTAACAGTGAAATATCCATGTACAACTGTTTGGTTTCTTATTTTCTCGTAGTCGAATTCATTAAGGGTTTCTTCTACATCTAAATATTCTTCCACAACATTTATTATTGTGGTAGGAGAAGCAATTTCAAGAGAACCATCGGTCACAGTAACAGTTGCAGTATATGTACCTGGAACTAAATATTTGGGTTCAAGACTAGGATGTACCCTTATTAGTTTTACTGATTTACTTATGTTAACAACTGAAGTATTTCCTTCCCCGAAGTCAAACGAAAAAGTGTAATGATCAGATGATTCGTTTTTTTCCTGGCCTGGTAGTAACCATGCAGTAAAATTAACTTTGTCGCCTGGTATTATTTTAATATTGTCTAATGCGTTATCAAGGTCATGTCTAGTAAGTAGAGTTACTACGCCTTTTATTAGAGGTGGATCGTTTTGTGGATTTATCGGCCATACCCGCATCCAATCCTGTTGGAATGGCCGCCATATCCAGATCCATAATATGCCAGGTAGTATATTTTCTAAAATCTGTTGAACCTGTTGTTGAGCTTGTTGTTGTACTTCTTGATTTTGAGTAGCACCCATTGCCGGAACTTGATTTCCGTTGATTACAATTTGTCCATTTGCATATATTTCGATATTTTCTCCGTTTATCGTGTTAATGTTAATTTGTTGTGTTATTTGGTTTATTGTAACAAGAGCCTCTGAAGATTCTATAATTACTTCATTTGAACTATCATCAAAGATGAATGAGCGAGGCGACAAATGTAATTCTCCATCTATTGCAATTCTCCAATGGTTCCAACGAGTAATATATAAAGTTCCATAACAGTCGATATTACTTCTTAAGAGCATATCAGTGAAATAGTTACCTGTATATTCAATTGATAAGGAGGATACAGTACAACTTCCATTAATGTTCCATCTGTTTGCTATCTCAAGTTCGCCATTTAGCTTTAAATATACTATCGAGAGTATTTCATCTACCTCATCTTCATTTTCTGAAATTGAGACAGTGAACCCATATATCTCAACTAGTCCCTTCAATTTAATTGGAACACAAGTTAGCAAAGGATGAATCAAATTAACTGTTAAATATGATTCAGAATACGCGAGTATACCAAAAGACTCACCCAGATCAAAAGCAACTGAAAAAATTCCGGGGTTTAAATCAAAACTGATACCACCAAATGTTGTTAGTTCTAAGTACAAACTAGTTGGTCTTATAACAGTGCCTTCAAATCTTATAAATGTGAAACTAGGTTCGAATCCTATTATAAGTGGGGATATTTCACCAGCAACATCTATGTTTTTAACGGGACCTATCTTATTAATACATAATCCGTTTATGTGCCATGAACCATTAATCCCAATTAGGAGATTAGATAAGGCGTCTACCCCAATTGAAAACGAAGATCCACCAGCAACTGCATTATTACTAACACCATATAATCTAATATTTAAGGGCCCATCAATAAAATAAAGTGAAATTAAAACAGCTCGGATCGTTATAGTCTCATCAGTATGTATAGTAACAAACACTTCACTTGTAAGATCTAATGTGATGGTTGTATCTCCATAGATTAAAACGTCATCTAGTCGTATTTCAGCACCGACGAAACTAATGTACGCCCATAGTGTCTTAATTGTGATATATGCATTATCATCAAATAGTGTTGCCTTAGCAACTAGACCGGAATTATCAAGTTTAACGTTAATTTCTGCACTACCTGTATATTGAATGTTGAGTTCTTTCAATGTCAAAAACATGTATAATTCAGAAAAGATAAGATTTACATCTGCATTAACAAGAGAAATGTCTGTGTGATCGCCGTAACCATAGAGGCTGATGTTTTTGTCTTTGACAGTGACTTCTGCGGTACCTTGAGCATAAACATCCAATGAATCTATATCAACTGATATGAACAAAAAGTTGACATCGTATTTTACGCCAGCGCAAATGAAAATATCATCACCGGTAATATGACCGGATCCTTTAATCGAAATATTACCATCATAATAGATATCTATGCTGCTTGTTATTTTAAGTGAGCCGATATCTATCTCAGCACCAGTATAATTTGATAAAGTGGCATTCAGATAGAAATCCTCTAATAAAACGCCTGTAAATTCTTTAGTATCTGGATTTTCTTTGGTAGGTAATGTGTTGTAGTCAGATGGATTAATTTTTATATTTATATAATCTGATGTTATAACAAATTTACTATTTTTGTTAATTAGTATTTTTTCTGCAGATAATTTGATATCTGTTTTTACCTCTGATGGCTCAGCTGAAGATCCTTTTATGTACTTTATATATCTAAATCGCAGGTTTTCGATACTAACATTAGTATACGAATCAAAATCTACCTCAAAGATTTTCAGGCCAGATTCGTTCCAGATGACTTCTATAGCTCCTGAGGTCCCAACAGATGTAGAGATACTTACTAAGCCAGCTAGCGAAAAACAATATTGACCAGCTATATTAATGAATATATGACCATTTTCTAAAGCTACCCCCGCCTCTTTTAAATTAAATAAAATTCTGCCTTCATCACCGTTCTTACCACCAGATGAGTTCATATCAAAACTAGCTTTTAGGTTTACAATGGAGATGTTTACTAGTGTTTCATTTGTTGTACTGTTTTCAAGATATAGTTCAAATAACTCTAGGTTTAGAACCGCTGAACCATAGATATTGAAACCTTTGTTGTTGCTTTTTAGATTATATAGATAGACAACAAATTTTTCATTACCGTTTGTGAGACTCATATCAGCGTTTAGATAACCCTTGTATTCGTTGATTTTTATAGTAGTATGTAAATTGAAACTTGCTCTGCCTTTTCCACCGATTGTTATACGTATCCAATCAGAACCATGTTCTATCAAAACATCAGATGTTAGTGTGAAACAAGCGCTACCATCCCACCTTAAATCAAAGGGACCATAGAATGAGTCATTGAAGCCAAGTAACAAATCATCAAGAGTTATACCAATCACATCTATGCAAGAGATAATATCTAATTCATCCTTATAATAGGAAAACTCAGCATGACCCTCTGGTTCAACATTTACACTTTTTGCGCTAACAGTGGCATTACCTTTTGAGGAATTAACCTTGAACTTAAAATCTGTTATAACCATATCTGCATAACCATTATATGACATTTTAAAGTTAAATAAATCTATGAATTCAAATGTTATCTCCCCATATTTGTTTTGATTTAATTTTCCACTTACTGAGAAAACACCAAGATCTGTGTAAACAGATAATTCATCTACATCGCTTTTAATTGAGCTACTGGATAAGGTTATTTTTTTGCCTGTTATTGAAATATCCCCTGTTCCATTTGCACTTATCCTTTTCGCACTGATATCAATTTTTTTATCGACTTTGAAGACTAGGTCTGTGATGTTTACATCGAAATTATCTTCATCACCAATTGTACAACCAGATTTATCAAATTTTATTTTTGCAGATGCTCGCCCTTTTAAACCGAGTGTTGAGTTTTCTATACCAAAGGCTTCATCCACGTGTAAATAGATCGATGCATCGAATCCTAGAGATATTTCTTCTTTTGATAATTCTAAAGAACCTTGGCCATCGAAATACACTGATAAATTATCCAAAGGCTTTGTGGTTACCCCTGTTTTGTTTATCAATGATATATATGCATCTTTAACATCTAAAACTCCTAAGCCACCAACGGAAAAAGTTTCGCCTGTACTTAAGTATCCATTGCCAGATGCTTTGAGAGAAGATACCTCCACTTGAGATATATCCTTGCCAGTTATATCCAATTTCAAAGCAAAATTAGTGACATTAATTGATGCATCTGCCAGAGTGAAATCTAGTGCACTCTTAATTTTAACCCAAACATATATTGATACTGGGTTTACTGTATAGTCTTTTCCATCATAGCTTTTTACGCTTATGGTGTGTAGGCCAGCTGTTAATTTGCTTGTATCCCATTTGTATGACCAACGACCTGATTTGTCAACAGCTAACTCAATTTCACCACCGATTACGCTTTTGTCTAAAATATTTTTTATATCCAAGTATACTTTTAGAGGGTCATTGTTCTTATCACTAGCTGTACCATTAACGTAAACAACTCCAGATACTAGTTGAAGGTTATAAGGAGATTTTATATCCACGGTCGGATACCAGTTTCCACCTTCGTTATTTACTGTAATAGTAACTTTGTCCTCGTCAGATACTTTTCCACCTTCATCAATACTTATTGCACTGATTGTATGTTCACCATTAGGAACTAACCCAAGGGTATTCCAACCATAAGACCAGTTACCATCTGCGTCAACTGATAGATTAATCTTTTCGCCATCATCTATCCATATTTGAACCATCTTAATTTTTTTATCAGCAGGAACAGTAATACCACTTATTATGATAGTTTTTTCAACTTCATCGCCATCTTTTGGATTAACAATTGAAACTTTGGGTTTATCAGGCGTCTCAGGTATTTTAAAATCGACGTTACAATCCTTAAGTGTAACCTCAGCATTTGTTACATTAACTAGTAAATTATCTGCACCAAATGGTTTTAACACAAACCCGCCTACTTCACTTTTAACTCCTAGTTTTAATGAAAGTAAGGATGCAGTTAAATTAATTGAGTCAGGCACAAACATATACAGATTTGACAGAACGGCAGAACCGTAGGTATTAAAGGTGATATCAGAATCTACGCCTTTCTTTATTTTTCTGATACCAGGGGTTCTCCATCCAAGGTGAAAATCTAAACCTGTTTCAGGTATGAAACCAACTTTTAAAGCATTATTAACTGTGGCCTCAACATTGCCTGTTCCATATCCATATGTATTAATATCTATGTATCCATTTCTTATACCAAGAAGCCAAGATAAAGAAATTTGCTTAGGAATATTTTTTATGCTTAAAGAACCTTCATCATTTCCTATTATATCTTTTATAAGAAGCGTAACATTTGAGTCTACAACATTTTGCCTAATGATATCTATTGTTCTTCCTCTTAGTCTAACAAAATGTTCCTTTTTTAAACTAAAGGATATCTCATTTTTAACAGCAGGACTATGATTAACCTGTATTGTTAATTTGGATTCATCTGTTTCATTTACAATAGAGAACAAAAGATTCAACTGACTGTCACTCTTTCCAACTATAGAAACTGGGTTTATACCTACCCTATGAGTAGTTTGTAGCCTCGGATATATCAAATGGGGAATACTCTTATGAGTAACTATACAAGTTTTAGGTACTTCTTTACCATCTGGAGTCTGATAACCTATTCTAAAGTTAGGTAGTGAAGTTTTTAAAAGTTTTGATACTATCTTCGGTGTGTAATCAAGGTATATCTCAAAAGGACCACTCTTAATATCATCATTAAGACGACGAACCACTAAAGTCGTCTTAAGACAAACAGCAGGCGGACTAAAATCAACACCAGGCCTACGGAAAACCCAGACGCGAACATCCTTCTTACCATCACCATCCACATCCAACACAGTAGGTAAAAACAATCTAAAACGCGTAGACTTAACGGTACCATTATAGTTAGTAACAAGAGACAGAATAGACTCACGTTTAAACAGAGACATTTCTCTAAAAACACTACCCATGAGAGGGTTATCTGATCCTCTATCAGTAATTTCTTGAACCAACTCCTTAGCTTTATCAGAGATTTTACCTATTATCTCTGTGACTTTTTCTTTTATTTTATCCACCGGTTTCTCTGCGAATACCGTTGATGAAAAAACAGTTGAAACCATTAGAAATACCATTAATATGCTGATGAACTTAGCTGGTGTATGCTTGTTTATTATATATCCTAATCTCATGTTTATGGTTGTATTTTTCCCCATTTAATATCCCTTCATATATTTTTATTGAGGAATATATATTTATTTCTATTTAATACTTATCCTACCTACTATATATAATTTACTATATAAAAGTTATCAGATTAATAAAATACCTGTGTAAAACTCTATTTTAGCAGTTTTTTTAAGCAAAACTGAATTAGAACACATTCCACTACTTCCTATAGACATTGACCCTGTATAAACACTGGATAGTCTGTTGCTAACAGTAACATTAAGTGGCTGAGACCACCCGCTAGAAGCATTATGAGAGTCTTTAGCTTTTACCTTCACTTGATAAACACCTGCCTCAGCCCAGGTATGGCTCCCCTCAACACCCACACCAGAACTCCATGGTCCATCCCAATCACTATTTGTTCCATCACCCCAATCCCATTTATAATATACACTATCACCATCAGGATCATTTGTAATTGTAGTATAGGTGTAGCTGTTTCCAGCAACAACACGGTTAAATATCATGCCACCACCTGTTGGCCCCTCTGGCGTCTGTGGATTATTAGGCGGCCTGTTACCATATACACCAGCATTAGCTGAAGCTATTGTAGCCACAAAAAATCCTAATATCATGATAAGAGCAACTGTTTTTTTCATCTTATTTATTTTCATATTTATCATCTTCTCCCAAATTTTTTTTATGGTAGAATCGGCCATCTACCAAGATAATACCAATAGTTACCATCATATATCTCAAGGTCAACTCTACCAATTTGAATCACGCCATCTATATGTATGGAAAGTGGTCTGATTATAAACACACCTGTGTTTGGGTTGTACCATAGAGGATCCCATTGTATGCACCACAGGTCAGCATCAAAATAATGATTTGGGAATCTTAGGCGTATACCCCAACCAAGCTGACGAGGTCTATTATAAGAGAATCTTAGGTTATGAAAAGAAATAGGATTGTTTTCAGGTCCGCTGTCAAGGAAAACCATGCCATCTGCATCAAGATAAATGTTCCAAGCTGCATGGATGTAACCAGAGGTTATGTACCCAGCTCCTGAGCTTAAATGCTCTATCTTGAACGATGCACCGTTATCAAAGTCTACCTCAAAACAATTAATATTTAGGCTGTTTTGTATTTCCACAACAACATGTGTATCATAGTCGTTTAAATCCACCCAGTTCTCAAAACTTATATCACCATACCCATCGAAATAGAACCTATCAATTTTATCTAATGAATAAGATGGCATAGTTATATTTTCTATCTCAAAAACCCCATTTATTTTTTCAACACAGAAACCTATATAGTAGAAAGAGTTGGTATGCTCAGGTAAAGTTGAAATCGAGAACTCACCTGAAAAACTAGTTGAGCCAAGCTGCATTGTTTTATTGATGTTGGTAAACTCAAAGTTTGTCAAATCAAATGACTTGGCTGAGCAGTTTATGTTGAATGATGGCTCGTTTTTTGAGCTAATGTTAAAATATGCTGGTCCTAGAACATCGAGTTCCTGCCATGAAACAGCGATTTTGTCTAAACCATTTTTATCGTTGTATTCAACTTTGAACAAAAATCCTTTTATGTTTATATCTCCGTTGAATTCGATTTTTATCATATCTGGTATGCTATTGTCAATGGTTCTCTCCCACCAGATTTCAAATATGCAGTTGTCTGCGGTGAAATTGCCTTTGACTGTAAGTATACTGTTATCTGATAAGGGTATTATTCGGTCGACTGACATATCACCATCTATCTCAAGTTTTAGATGACCTGGTGTAACAGTTAAGGAACCATTGTATTGGTATAGCGGGTGCCATACACCGTTTACTAAAAACCATATGTTGCCCCCGCCCTCTAGGTGTATATACCCTGATACGCTGAAATCATAGATGCTAGCGTTTTCTGGATATGAGAAAAGGTTTGGTGTGTTTACAATGAATTTGTCAGCTTGTATTGTTACGTTATCGATGCGGAACCCTGCGGTGTTAAAGATTTTAGAACCTGGAAGGGTTTGTTGTGTGGGGACTAAAAATGTCAGGTTCATTTTTGTGCTAGTGTTGTGTGTATCTATTAGTATGTACTCTTTTTCAATTTCCATGTCGTTTACCTCAAAAAAGAGATAATCAACAGGCGCGCAGATATAGGTGTTGAAATGAAAACTTGGTGTTCCCTGGAATGGTATAATGTCTATGCCTAGATGGTCTATGGCGCTACCGTTAGTTATTTCTACAGCTGCGATGCCAAAAAATCTGCTTCTAATGTCGAGTATGCCACCAGTAAGTTTCCCTGAGTAAATAGTGGTAGGCACGGGTGGGAAATCAGCGAGAACCACGTTTAAAGAAAAATTGTCAAGTAAAATATTGATGTTCTGGCTGTTGTTGAAAAATAGGTTGGCGAAACGTGCAACCATGAATGATAGATTAAGGGCGGCTGAGAATTTTATCTTAGAGTATCCATCTGCAACGCTGAAGTTTCTTAGGATGATTGTACTATAATTTGCAAAGTGTTCTATGTAAAAATCCCTTAGGATGAATATGCTATTATTTGCGTTTATACTCATTGTTAGATTATACCAGTTAAGCTCCTGGGCATATATTGGTTCGATGAAGCTTTCGTTTGTGAAATTTAGGAGAGAAAAAACTGTTCTACCAGTTGAGTTGATGGAAATGTTTATTGAGCCTAAATCCAACCATTGAATACTGTTGTTTAACAGGTAGCTGGTGTTAAAACAGCCTATGTGGATATCTATATCTGCATCCTCTGAGACAGCGACAAACGTGTTTCTAGCAGTATTTGTGTGGGTAATATCTATGTGAAGGTAACCAGATAGTTTAGCACTCAGGTTTTCAATTTTTACTGTTTTGTTGCCATCAACTGTTTTTTTGATGTCTAAATCATTTATGGTGAGAACTCCACTGTTTCTTAAATCAGTTTCAAAGCTTGTAACATTGTAGTTATCCCATGAAACAGCGATGACACCAGGTGTTTCACCGGTTTTGATATATGCATCAATTGAAACATTGAGTTGTACATCTGACTGGTTGGAGTTATTTGAGGATTTAAAAGATGTGATCAGATAGAGTGAGCCTTTGCCTTGGAATTCAAGCTTAAATGCACCGTTTACTTTTGACACATTCTCCAGCTTGAGTTTACCTGAGAGCACTGGAATGGAGATATTTATGATATCGCCGAGTTTAAAAATGAAATTTGATAGGCTAACTATGGCGCTGCCATCAAAGGTAAATTGCCTCTCGCCAGAGACAGTGACCCATGAGATATTAAACAGCCCACCGTTTGAGTTGAAATGTATCTTTCCTTTTATGATTCCTGATGTTTTGTTTGAAATGAATTTGAAATCCACATCAATGTAGACGCTGCCACGTAAGGCTATATATCCCCATGATAGGTCGTCGGCGATGTTGAAAACAACGTCGAATGTTCCACCGAATTGGAAGTATAAAATGTCGTTGTCATCCACGATTATATAGGATCTATTGTGCCAGACGCCATTGTAACCTAAAAGTAAATCATATATTTCTATTCCACCAGTTACTATAAAGGTGCAGTTGCAGTCTATATATGAACCGTTTTTTGTTGCATACATGCTAATGTTTAGGTTCCCATTTTTATTCTTTAGGATATGGCCTGTGATCACTGTGAAGTTACCAAACTTTTCCAGGTTTGTTTCTGCATGTAAATTATAGACATCAAACGATTTGCCAGAGAAGGATAAATTCACTTTTTCGTCTGATAACTCGTCATAAAAAACTGTGAAAGGACCACTGCTTAGGTTTTTTATGGTACAAGAGCCATCAAATGTGTTACCTTTATCATCATGTATTGATAAAGACAGGTTCAGATCTGTTTTACTTTGATCTAGTTGAAGATACTGTTTTTCGAAATCCCATGAAAACGACATGTCAATATTGTTTTGAGCGAAAACATCTATTTTTACATCTGCATTTGAATTTGTGCTCAAGATGTCGTTCAACGACGCGTTTAGGTGCACGGAGCAGTTTGTATCACCATACATTTTTAGGCTACCAGCCTCTAAACTCTTCTTTTTTGATAGAGTCCAATTGAGTTTTGCTACAGAGGGTAAATCCGAGAAATAAAGCCTCCAAGATGGATCTACTAGATCATTGCAAAAACCTATTTCATTTACATATTCACCAAAGGTATCAATGTTCATCCAACCAACTGATTCTGGGAGGAAAGTAGCGACTATTTGTTTTGGCAGGGGTTTTATGTAGAAATAGAAGTTATCAGAATTTTTCTTGAAAAGAGTAACATTAACCTTGTTTGAACTAAGGCGTTCATACTCAATTGTGCTATTACCTTTTGAAGATTTGATTAAATCTAACAGGAAATTAAAACTTGATAATTTGTCTATTACTAGACCAATATCCATGTTGTTACCTGTTTCTTCTTTTGTATAAAAAATCGTAGTTTTTGATTCATTTGAAGAGCTTATTTCCAGATCGAAACCTAAATGTTTTTTCAGTCTGCCGAAAGATACCTGTGTTTTAACAACAGGGTTATAGTTTATGTTAAACATTTGCTGTGATGATACATTATCACCATTCATGTCAGCAACTGAGAATAATAGATTCAAATCTGTTTTGCCAGCTGCTGAGCCAGGGTCCATCATCAGCTTATGCATAGGTTTCAGCCGCGGGTATATTAAACGTGGAACGTATGTGTGTGTCAACTTTAAAAAATCAGGTATCTCTGCACCCATAGGGGTCTGATAACCTATTCTAATACGATCGAGTGCACCACCAACAATTTTTGATATAATCTTCGGTTTATACTCCAGATATATCTCAAAAGGACCACTCTTAATATCATCATTAAGACGACGAACCACTAAAGTCGTCTTAAGACAAACAGCAGGCGGACTAAAATCAACACCAGGCCTACGGAAAACCCAGACGCGAACATCCTTCTTACCATCACCATCCACATCCAACACAGTAGGTAAAAACAATCTAAAACGCGTAGACTTAACGGTACCATTATAGTTAGTAACAAGAGACAGAATAGACTCACGTTTAAACAGAGACATTTCTCTAAAAACACTACCCATGAGAGGGTTATCTGATCCTCTATCAGTAATTTCTTGAACCAACTCCTTAGCTTTATCAGAGATTTTACCTATTATCTCTGTGACTTTTTCTTTTATTTTATCCACCGGTTTCTCTGCGAATACCGTTGATGAAAAAATTGTTGAAAATAAAATTAATACCACTAGGATACAAATAATCCTTTTTGATATATGATGAATATTGAGAGAGTTATTTTTTAATGCTCCTCCTTTGAAGTGGTATTCCCCCATTTTGTATTACTCCTTTTTGGAGATTTTTTCAAAGAGAAATTGTTTATCATATAAGATAGAGTATATATAATTTATTACATAAAATTAACTTATGGAAACAATTTTGTCGCTGTCACCCAACAAACCTCACATTATACAGGCTGTTGGGTGTTGCCACATATCCCCCATTAGTATGCAGCAGATGGACAAGATATGTAAGCAAATTCGCGACATATGTACGATACCAAGGTTGTCCTCTTATTCATCTCTTGACGTCACGTCTGAATGATCAAAGAGGGACCCAAATTGGTATAGATTTCTTGTCGCCTTGAACTTGCTGTTCCAATCACTTTATCATGGAACTCTTCGAATCAAGGCAAATATTGCTATAAAAAAAGTTGGTAATTAAGGTTTTGGTGGGATGATTTAACGATATTTGTTGATTTCCTTTCTAAGAGAAGATGCTCTATCCCTTGATTTTTCTGCAAAATCTTCTTTATCCCCAGCAAAAATTATTTCCCTAGACGAGTTGATAACTGCCATCTCGCCGTCTCTGTTTGCACCGTATCTGACTGTTTTCTCTACATCCCCACCTTGTTTACCTATACCTGGTATAAGCAGAGGTATATTATCACCGAGTATACCACGTATAATCTTTAGTTCATCTTGATACGTTGCACCAACAACCGCGCCGCAATATCCAATTTTATTCCATTCTTTTATCTTCTCAGCAACCATCTGATACAAAGGTTTACCCTGGGTTTTAAGATCTTGGAAGTCAACAGCAGATGGATTGGATGTTCTGCACAAAATAAAACTGCATTTATCTTTGTATTCTAAAAATGGTTTAACACCATCTATCCCAAGATATGGGTTTACAGTTACAGCATCTGCTTTATAGGTTTCAAAAAGAGACTTAGCATATTTCTTAGCTGTGTTACCTATATCATTTCTTTTTCCATCAAGTATAACAACAACGTTTCTAGGTATATGTTTCACTGTTTTCTCAAGAAGTTTAAAACCCTCTAAACCTAGGATTTCGTAGAAAGCCATATTTAGTTTGTAAGCACAAACAAGGTCTTTGGTCTCATCAATTATTGATTTGTTGAAATCAAAAAAAGGATCCTTACTTGTATCAAAAAGAAACTTTGGCATTTTTTCTTGATCAATGTCAAGACCAACACAGACCAAGCTATCATTCTCATGAACAATATTCAATAGTTTTTCTTTGAAGCCCATAAGACCTCACTAAAACTGTATGGAATATCGAATATAAAAGATGCTATCAACTAGTTAGGTATATATGAGGAAAACAGAATACAGCAAACTAGATGAAAATAATTTATGGAGTCTGTTCCTGGGGTCTTGGTCATGCAACGAGATCCTTACCGGTTATCCGTAAACTGATTGATGAGGATAACGATTTGACAATCATATCCAGTGGTAGGTCTCTTGAGTTGCTAAAAAAGGAACTCGGGGAAGACATAGAATATATTGACATGCCAGATTACCCGATGCTACTCTCTGAGAATGCACGGCAGTTCATGGCAAAGAGCATGATTTATTGGCCTAAGTTTATTAGTGGGATGAGAAAAGGTCTGAGACAACTCACCAAGATGTTGGAGACTAGAAAATGTGATCGTATTATATCTGATGCACGTTATGAGATTTATAGTAGGAAAATCCCGTCTTTTTTTATATCTCATCAGATGAGAATAATGAATCCTCTTCGTATTAAAATGCTGGAGTCAGGTAGCGAGATTTTTAATTTATTCTTTTTTAGAAGATACTGTGGTGTTATTGTACCTGACTACAAAGATGATAACCTCTCGGGTGATTTGTCGCATAACCTTAAAAAGATAGATGAGGATAAATTACATTATGTTGGTGTACTCTCTGATTTCAAAAAAACCGATGTGAAAAAGGATATTGATTATCTTATTTCTATATCTGGTCCTGAGCCACAGAGAACCCTGTTGGAAAAAAAGCTTTTGTCACAAATAAATCAGCTGGATGGAAAAATTGTTGTAACACTTGGTAAAACCGAGAAAAAGGATAATGATGTTGGTAAAAACGTTGAGATTTATTCTTTTTTGACAAAAGATAAACGTGAAGATTTTTTGAATCGTGCTAAGCTTGTTGTTTCACGTAGTGGTTATTCCACGATTTTGGATTTAGCTGTTATTGGTACGAAGGCTTTGATGACTCCTACGCCTGGTCAGATAGAGCAAGAATATCTAGCTGAGTATCATAACAAGAAAGGTAGTTTTTATTCTGTTAGCCAAGACAAGATAGATCTGAAAAGGGATACAATCACTGCAAAAAAGACAACTGGTATAACAAGGAAATGCGATGTTGATAAGTCTGTTGAAAACATAATTAGGATTATCAACTCTGTTGACAAAAGTCCTTTCCAATAGAGGGTTTCTCTTTTTTTGTAATCAGTTTTATTAAGGCAAAAGATATATAAGATTAGTTTATACCGTGAGGAGATGACCTTAGATAGTACATCAAAGATAAAAATAGTTGCAAAAAGTTGGTTTTTTTGGTTAATGATAATTCTAGTGGTTGCAATAATTTTGCGTTCTATACCAGCTTGGACTAATGCTGCTTGGGGTGGTGACTTTGGGATTTACTATGGTCTCTCAAAATCGTTTGTGGAAACAAAAGAAGTATTTAACTCATATAACGGCTGGGGTGGGTCATATCAGTATTTCCCTGTACTGTATGCAATCACAGGTATTACACATTGGATAACAGGTTTGGATGTCATCACAATTCTACCTAAAATCGCACCAATCTTTGGCGGCCTTTCAATATTCATTTTTTATTTCATAGTATACCACCTTGTTGGTGACAGAAAAAAAGCGCTTCTAACAAGTCTCTTATTCTCAGTTTTACCATTCCATGTTTATCAGACTAGTCATGCTGCACCACTAACCATGGGTCATTTTTTCATGATGCTATCACTGTATCTTTTCCTCAGATTCAGACAAAAAACATGGTTCATATTACCATTATTTATCTCCACGATCCTATTGATCATGTCTCATCATTTCACCACATACTTCTACATTATTTCGATAATATCAATTGTATTCTTTGAAAACATCGGTGTTAAAAATTGGACTAGCTCATTAAAAAAAGATGTTACATATATACTACTAACTAGTTTTCTTGTATTTTCTTACTGGGTCATTATCGCTAAACCTGTTTACGAAGATTTTATGTCAAAGGGTCTAAACATAGGAGGTTTTTACATAGGATCCATTTATGTAATCATATTGTTTTATTTGGTTTTATTTGCAATGTTTATGTTGATTTGGTTTAAACGAAAACTTGGATTTTTTGCTGTTAAAAAACCTCCTACAGCAAAAAAATCTCTACTTGTTTTTTTAGTTTTTACAATAACTTTATTTGCATCGGCCTGTTTTTTTATTTTTGAAAAACTTCCATGGACTAATTTCAGTTTCACACCCCTATCAGTACTATATTCGATTCCTTTTATTCTAATCTGTGGATTTGCAGCTGCTGGTCTTGGATACATAAAAGTTATTCAGAACGGTGATTTTATAAGAGGATGGTTTTTTGGAATTTTCCTCTCATTCTTATA
Organism: Candidatus Thermoplasmatota archaeon; assembly: GCA_029907305.1. Classification (NCBI taxonomy): domain Archaea; kingdom Methanobacteriati; phylum Thermoplasmatota; species Thermoplasmatota archaeon. The sequence continues at coordinate 19,168 of JARYMC010000002.1, read as the reverse complement.
TGCATTGGTAACAAATGGTTTCCTATTCCCAGATAGGCATCTTGAATATCTGATGGCACCAATAAGCATTTTTGCTGTTTATGGAATTCAAACAATCTCCACAATTGTATCAGAAAAAATCTCCGGTTCAAAAGAAAAAATAGAACAAACAATAAAACCATCTTTCTACTTTTTTAAAAAATATAGCGTACTCAAAAGATCTCAGTTTCTCTATATCGCGGTTGTGTTATTACTCACTGCAGCTGTTGGCTCATCAGTGTATCCATCAAACCAGGCGTTAAATATCCAGGACGAGTCAATTACACGTGAGAATCTCGTTGTTATAACCTGGTTAGAAGAAAACATCGATAGAAACGGTAGTGTGATTGCGTCTGATCATCGTCTGTCTAGGCTTGTTGAGGCTTCGGGTTTTAACACGACATTGGATGAAGCGCGGGATATTTGGGTTGCAGAGAACTTCACTGATTATTCAAGTGAATTGTATGGTGTTGGAAAAAACTATAGTAAAATTTCTCATGTTTTAATTGATGATATAATGAAGGAAGATGTTGTATGGGTTGGGCTTTGGGATATAGTTTATATGACCAACGAGTCTTATGAAAAATTTTCTTATGAGCCTTTTGAACTTTTGTATAGAAATGCTACTCTTAATGAAGATATGGAAGAGGTTCATTGGACTGAGGTTTATTTTGTTAATTGGACGTATATAGAAAAGTATCTTGAGAGTTCTTAAAATCATTTATTTTTTTGTATTGTTCCAGTAGTTGTTTGTATACTTTTTCGTACTCATATCCTACGTTTTTGATCGAATGTTTTTTACTTAATTCTAAACTATTCTTGCTCATAGTTTCATAGAGTTTTTTATCAGATAATATTTTGATGATGTTTTTTGCTAGTTGTTTGCTGTCACCTGGTTCGAATAATAAACCGTTGTTGTAACTTACTAGTTCTGGTACAGCACCTTTGTTTACAACAACAGCTGGTAACCCAGAGGATATTGCCTCAAGTGTCACTATGCTTTGTAGTTCAGATTCAGCTGGCATGACGAAAACATCAGCAAGTGAATACACATTTGGGTAGTCTTTCCAGTCAAGGAAATCTATGAACGTCGTATTATTATAAACGCTTAGGTCTTTTGTCATTTTTATTATATCATTTTTGTAGCCGCCTGAGCCGCAGAAAAGGAAATGTGCATTAATTTCTTTGACAACTATCGGTATTGCTTTTATAAGGACATCAAGGTTTTTTTCTTGGTTTATTCTACCAGTGTAGAGGACGATATTTTCTTTTGGTAAACCAATTTTTTTCCTAAGATATTCGCCATCATTGTTTGGTTTGAAGGTCCCTGTGTCCACACCGTTTGATATAGGTGTTATTTTGGTTTTTAGTCCTTTTGCTTTGTACATGTCTGCGCCTGTCTGTGTTGGTATCGTAGCCCAGTCAACCAAGTTGTAAAGATAAACCAGGTATGACCAAGAGTATTTGCACATTGTTTTGTAAAACCTTGTTTTTGAAAACGGGGCGAGCATGTTTTCAGGAAGCATATGAATAGAGCCCACTAGCGGGATTTTGTATTTTTTTGCGCAAACAATAGCACTCATGCTGATCGGGTAGGCTGAGCAGATGTTTATTATATCTGGTTTGAATGACTCAATAATTTTTTTAACATAAAAAATAGGGAATGGTGAAAAATGGTATTTGCCGTTCATGTAAAATGGTAACTTGACGCCTTTTGCCCGGTAGATTTTTGATCCGTTATCTTCCTCAACTGTGTTTTTGTATGAGAACCCTGGTGCTATAACTCGAACATCATGTCCTTTTTTCACTAGCTCATGTACAATCCTGTGTTGCGCTATCGCTCCACCATCTATGATCGGGTAATACGACTCTGTTGTGAATAGTATCTTCATTTTTATTTATCCACCTTAAGTGTTTCTTTGTCAAAAATTACTTATTGTTGATAAACAGTTTTTTTATTTAAAAATGTACGGGCTGAGTGATGAGATTAGCGACCATGGTGATGCGAACACATCTGTTGCAAAATATTGGTACCACCCACAGCTTCTGGAACAGTTTTTCATATCCTTTCTTGCTTTTTTTGCTTCCTCTGTTTTTAGGAAATCCATGAATGATCCATCTGTAAAGTTATAGAGTCTTTGTCCAACTGTTCTACACGGGTAAAATAAACCACCGTCTGAGTCTATTATTATTGATGATGTTGAACAGCCATGTGGTTTATTTATGTTTTCTAGGAAACCTTTTGGTGTGGTTATAGTGTTTTTGTATTTCTTTTTAAGTCTGATTACCTCTTTTTTGAAATCCTTTGGATCAGGATAGTAATCATCTGTTCCATCTAGGTGGCATGCTGGCATAACAACAGTTCTAGCATTTACTTCATGGACTTTTTTTACTTTTTCTTCAAGAGCTGATAATGTTTCTTTTGTTACAACTATCTGTATACAAATCTCTGGGCCATAGCTCTGAAATTCTTCTAGTCTATCAAAAAATTCCAAATTACCATGCCCTTCATCTATGCTTATGTGTAGGTAATCTATGTGTTTACCATACTCCTTCATAGGTCTTTTATCCAATAGATGACCGTTTGTTGTAAAAAAAAGGTAGAAAGGTTTTTGATGTGCATATTCAAGTATCTCCCCAAGGTCTTTTCTTATAAGAGGGTCTCCCCCCTCTAGGCTTAGAACTATTATGCTTGAATTCGCTATGTTATCTATAACCTTGAAAACATCATCTTTTTTCAGATCCGGTGTTTTCTCCATCCAAACGTTACAAAAACTACATCTTAACCCACATTTATGTGTAACCTTAAATGAGGCATAGAAAGGGTATATGCATTCTCTCGAAACATAGTTTGAGAGAGCATAACCCATGGTTTTTATGTATTTACCTAAAGGTAGTTTCTTCATATGTTCACAAAGACGTTTTTTTGGTTTATTTATTACTGTATTTAACAAAAAATTTTTCGTTTTCCCATATAGAGTAATCTGGTTTACTTCTTAAGCTTATACGTTTTTTTGGTTTCTCTTTTCTTATTTTAATTTCTGTTTTTTTCTTTGTTTTATCCTCTGGGAAAATGAGTGGGAATATCTCTGATAGTTTTCTTGCGATTATATGTGCTGATAAGAAAAATGCTATTATTACTTCTACAAACAATAGGATTGCTGCTACTACCCAACCGGGTGTTAAGAAATTTGCTTTAACGTCAAATATCTGATAGACGTAATTAAGTGTGTACATCAAAAGAAATGCTAGTGGGACGAATATGAGATAAATAGAATCCAAGATAAAAGGTTTTGATTCTTTTCCTGTTGTTATGCTCCTGAATAACGCCCATGCATGCAAAAACAGTAGGAAGAATGCTGATGGGCATATGAGCATAGAAAACATATAGTATAATAGGTCCATGTCTGTGAGAACAACTGCATCTATTAGATATAGGAAAGTGGATACTGCTATGGTTGTTAAAAGCACTATGATCATAGCCTCTAATGAGTAGTATTTTTTGATTTCTGAGACGTCTTCTTCAGTTAGTTTTTCTTTTGTTTTTTCTTTTTCTTTTATAAGTCCTTGTATTTTGTTGTCTACCGTGTTTTGCTCAGGTTGTTTTTCTTGCATGAAATGAATAATCTGATATGGGGTATTAAAATATTAGATATATGAAAAAATAACCATAAGAGAGATATAACTATGTTAGAATATCGTTGGTGTGGAAAAAAAATTTAATAAAACAAAAATCTCTATAACTATTAGTATTCTTCTCAGTGTTGGTTTCATCATTGGTATATTGTATTTCACTGTTGATCCCTCAACGTTTGATCGTTTATCTACTGTAAACATACGTTATGAGTTTTTCTTTGCTACAATGTTTTTTAACGTATTGTTTTGGGCGGTGTGGGGCGCACGTTTGATGGTAGTTAGCAAATCAATAGACAAGAACCTGAGAATTGGTCTCTGGGAGTCCACAAAGATAATCATAGCTAACCTCTTCCTAGCTGGTATCACTCCTTCTATGGCTGGTGGGGAGCCTATCAGGATTCATCTTTTAAACAAGGATGGTATGAGTATTGGTGGCGCAACAGCCTCTGTGCTTGGTGAGCGGTTGCTTGATGCTATTTTTATCCTTGTTACTGTTCCTTTCGCCTTTTTTATATTCAAAGACAAGGTTGATATACGGTGGTTGAACATAGGGTTAACAATAGGGATTTTTGTTTTTATAATAGGCATAATCATTTTTATATGGGTTATCAAAAACCCTGAAAGAATCAAAGGTTTTCTTGTATGGCTCGATGGCAAGATAAGTAAGATTTCCAAGAAACATAAACAAAGAGGGAAAACAGGTATAGTGGATCGTATCAACAGGGAGGTTGATAATTTCCACAACAGCATGGTCCTGTTTGTAACAGAGGGTAGAAAAGGTTTGGTCATTGGTGGTATACTAACTGTTTTGATGTGGTCAATGGGTTTTATGATCCCCTCGATGATACTACTTGGTTTAGGTTTGAAACCATTTTTTATCGAGTCTTTTGCTGCACAAATACTATTATTGCTGATTGTTATGATGCCTACGACTCCGGGCAGTTCAGGGATTACAGAACTTGGGATGGCTGGTTTATATACTGTGTTGATAAGAGAATCGTTGATTGTATATGGGCATCCATTGCTTAGTTACTCTAGTTTTGACCAAACACTTTTCACAATTGTAGGGGTTTTCGTATTGTTATTCAGATTTATAAGTTACCATATGAACCTGATAGCTGGTGCAATTTTCCAGTATAGAATATTTAAATCGGTAGCATCGTTTTCTATAGATAAAATAAAAAGAGGAGAAAAAAAATAATACCCTCTACAACACAACTCCGTCAGATTTTAATATTAGATATGTATACGTCCAATCCTATGAAAAAGGCTGACAAGTGTATATCATGTGGAAGAGGACTCCTTGCACAGGGGTCTACAACGTTTCCATGCCCAACATGCGATGTAATAATCGGTAGATGCAATAACTGTAGAGAACAAAGCATAAAATATGTGTGTCCAAAATGTGGTTTCACAGGACCGTAGAGGGATTTTTTTATGGGTGAAGTAATTGGTCTTATCAGGGTTATGCCAGCAGATGTTTTGGAGGACAAAAAACTAGAGAAAATGATAGAGGATATTAAAGCGTTAATTAAACCACCTGCCAGAGTTGGTAGGATAGAGATTAAGAATGTTGCTTTTGGTTTGAAAGGTTTGAACGTAACTGTTTTGGTTCCTGATGGTGCTGGTGGGCTTGATCCTATAGCTGAGGCTATTTTAAAAATTAAAAATGTTGATAGCGCAGAGGTAACAGACGTCGGTAGACTCTAAAAAAGTTTTTTTAGGATGCATGACCAGGTCTTCTGAAATGATCTGACATATTAGACAAAGCATTTTTGCCGATCTCAGTAGGATAATAAACAGGGTAAGCAGAATTAGTTGTATCCCCCTCTATGAGCTCAGCCATATACATCTTTTTAATATGCCATTTAACAGTATGATGGTTAAGACCAAGAGCATGAGCTATCTCGAGGAGATGTTTACCAGGGTTATCATTTAAATAACGCATAATATTACGGGCGTTCTTGTTTCTTAAAACAGCTTCAGCAACAGCCTCTTTCCTAGCATCAATACCACCCTCAACCAAATAGTAAACCCTTTTACCACCAATAGTTCTACTTCTCACAAGATTGGTTTGCTCAAGTTTACGTAGATGCCATGCTACGTTACTAGGCTTCAAATCAAGCTCCCTAGCGATCTCACGAAGATGAGACCCAGGGTACTCATCTATGTAATGATAAAGATTCTTCCTAATCTCAGTGTTGAGGACGTTCTCAGGTGTAACATATTTTACGCCAGCAGCAGTGAGAACAGCAATAATGGTAGCTATCGCAGCAACAAGAACAGCAATAGAAATTCCAACACTAGTAAAATCAGGTTTGATACTAACAGCAGCAACACTATCAGTTAAAACAAACAAAAACAATATAAAAACAGGTGAAACTATCATCATCTTCTTACGGAGTTGCATCTTTCATCCCATCCTCAAACACCCTTAAGCATATCTTAAAGGCAAGATAAGAAAACAAGTGATAACTTAAAAAGTTTACTTATGAGCAAAAAAACCTATTAGACGACCCTTCTCATTTTCAATTCTAACAAAACCAAAACGCTCAAACTGGACAATCTCACCGGTTTTAAGGTTTGAAACAGCCTCCTCAGCAAAACCATCTATTTCCTCTAAACTTTTAGGGTTATATTCCTCACCCACAAAAAGAAGCTGGGGAACAAAAACCTTCATTTTAACATAAGCATCTGTCGTCCACTGAATCTTAGGAGTATCGGTTATCAACTCATCACCAACATACTCAGCAAAAACCTCTTTGTTTTTTCTTTTTATCTTCACATTAAAAAGATCTTTTAACCTAAAAACATCACCAGCTTTTATTTTATTCACATCCTCCTTAGGAACAAAAAATGTTTTACCAATTTCTATTGTTCTACTACCAAGTTTCTCAGTCGGATGTAAATTAATAGTCTTTTTTACTGATGGAGCATTCTCAACAACAAGCTTGATCGGGTTTTTAACAAAGAAATATCGCTTCGCCTTAGGATCCAACAGTTTTCTATTGAATGATTCAACAATACCAAAAGACGCAGTCGACTCAACCTTAGACGTACCCTGTGATAAAACAAATTGTTTTATAGCCTCAGGTAAAATCCCCCGTTTTTTAAGCCCCCGAAGAGTAGGCAGTCTTATATCATCGTAACCAGAAACCAACCCTTTTTCAATGAGTGGTTTTATTTTACGTTTTGAAACAGGCATACCCTCTATGGATAGACGCGCAAACTCCATCAAATAGGGTTTCCTAAGCTTAAGAAGATTAAGGAGTTTAAAATAACATTCATCACGAAGCTCATATTCCTTGGTCCTAAAAGGATGAGTTACACCACTAATGCTATCCTCAACAGCACCAGCAAAATCATACGTAGGCCAAACACGGTACTTATCACCATGAATCGGATGTGGTTTTTCAATGATACGAAACAAAGTAGGATCACGCATAGCAGTATTAGAACAACACATGTCACCACGCAAACGAAGAATAACATCATCTAAAGAGGAAAAAAGCATCCCCCTCCAAGCATCCATGTTCTCACCAGATGAGACACCCCTACACTCACATTCCCTACCATGAAAACGACATTCTTTTATCTTATCTGGTGCACACCTACAAACATATGCATCACCCTGTTCTATCAGCTGCTCAGCAAACCTGTAATGTTTTTCAAGATGATCAGAAGTATTGTACTCCTCATCCCAATCTATACCAAGCCAACGAAGATCCTCTCTCTGAGCATCATAAAACTCAATCTGCTCATTCTCAGGGTTAGTATCATCAAAACGCAAAATGAACCTACCATCATACATCCTAGCATACTCATAATCTATGATAGCTGCCTTAGCATGACCAATATGAAGGTAACCATTAGGCTCAGGCGGGAAACGAGTAACAACCTTACCCCTAACAGCATATGGTAACTCAGGGAGAGAAAAATCCCTCTCCTTCTTCTCTTTTTGGAGAAGCTCAGGCGCTGTTTTCTCCAACTCAGAAACCTGCTCATCCAAAGAAAGCATATTCACTTCTTTTACAACCTGATTAACAACAGGTATTATATCCTTAGGATTAAAACCATCTTTCCGGAGATCAGCTATAACCTTACCAGCAACCGCTTTCTCATTAGCCTTGCCATTAAACTGCACAGCATTTTGAAGAGCATATTTACGAGCAGTCTGCTTTATCTTATCAACCGACATAAAACTTCTATTTCTCTCTACTAATCGAATAGTCAACAAGATCCAACAAAACCTGTTTAGCATCAGATTCTTTTAAAACGCCAAGAGCTTCCTTGGCTTTATTACAATACTCAACAGCAGTTTCTCTAGCGTAATCTATTGCTTTTGTTTTTTTGAAAAGATCAAAAACCATTCTAACCTCTTCCTCAGATGCATCTTTGTTACCAAATATTTTCCCTAAAAGTTTCTTATCATTACCACTAACATTGTTCAGTGTATAAACAGCTATGAGCGTTTTTTTACCATTTCTAATGTCGTTACCAATATCTTTGCCAAGTGTTTCCTCTCTGCTGCTGATATCAAGATAATCATCCCATATCTGAAAAGCTAAACCAAGAAACTTGCCATACTCTTTAAGAGCACCGACTTCTTCTTTGGCTCCACCAGCAGCTATAGCACCACCCTCCGCGGCAAACATGAACAAAAAAGCGGTTTTCTTCATTATCATCTCAAGATATTCTTTTTCTGAAACTATCTCTCTTTTTTCAAACTCCATATCAAGCTGCTGTCCTTCACATATTTCCTCAACACATTTTACAAGCCCATAATCCAGTTTTTTGAAAACATGGATATCTTCTATGTTATGAACCACCTCAAACGCTTTAGCAAAAAGTAAATCGCCTGCCATAATAGCAGTTGGTTCACCAAACTTTATGTGAACAGTAGGTAAACTCCTTCTGAGATGCGACTTATCCATGATATCATCATGGACTAGAGTGAAATTGTGAATAAGCTCAATAGCGATAGCAAAAGGCATAACCTTTTCTGAGTCACCAGATACAGCCTCACCAGCTAGCATAGATATACAGGGGCGGAGTCTCTTACCACCAGCTATTGGAAGATGCCTAGCTGCGTCATAAAGAACCTCTGGTTTGCCATCTCTCAAAAAATTTCGTAACTCCACATTAAAAAGGTTTTTTCTTCTCTCAAGCTCAGCTTTTAGATCCATACCTCAGCACCAACATCAGGCATCTTAGAAACCTTATCAGCACCAACCAAAAACATTGCAGCACGTAACTCCTTGATCATCAGTTCAACCTCAAAAACAGTAGATTTTTTACTAATAGTTGCTGGTTTCAAAAAAGCATGAGCGACACCAGCGCAGTCTGCACCAAGCGCTAATGCTTTGGCTGCATCCAAACCATTTCTTATACCCCCAGTGGCGATAATAGGCAGCTTCCAGTTTGTTGCTGCTCCAACATCCAAAATAGACAAAGGAGTTGGTATACCCCAATCCCAGAAAGTTTTACCACCCCGCTCATGAAGAACGTCATTTATCATCTTAGCCCTGTAATGCTCGATAGCAGCAAAAGACGTACCACCCATACCACCTACATCGATACCAGCTATCCTAGTTTTCGAGAGGCGTTTAGCAACATCAAATGAGATACCAGCACCAGACTCCTTGACCACAACAGGTAAATCCAAATTCTCAGCCAAACTTTTTATCGCGTTGAGGCAACCTTTTGCGTTAGCCTCACCCTCAAACTGAACAACCTCCTGTAAAAAATTAAGGCAAACAACAAAAACATTAGCATCAATCATATCAATCATTTTATGAACATTTTCTAAAGTTTTTTTATGACCCCACAAAACAAGCTGCGAAGCACCAATATTTGCGAAACGTAGAGGGATATCATAGTTTTTTATTACACTATAAGTATCCCTTAAATCCTTGTTTTCCAAAGCAGACCTCTGAGAACCAACACCCATACCTATCTGAAATTTTTCAGCAGCAACAGCAAGGTTCTCGTTTATCTGTTTAGCACGTCTGTAACCACCAGTCATACCAGAAATAACTATTGGGGCTCCGAGCTTCTTTTTAAATAATTTAGTAGAAAGATCAACCTCATCCTTGTTTATCTCTGGCAGAGCATTATGAGTTAGTTTAACGTCATCCCAAAAGTTATGATGAGCTGAAACATCTTTAGCCAAAGAAATCTTCACATGTTCATCTTTTCTACTCTCAGTTTGATTCATTTTTCACAGACCCATAACAATAGTGCATTTAGTTTCCTTACCAACCAGTACATTATATAACCTACCAGGTTTATTACCGTTTAGCAGAACAGTATCAATTCCAAACCTGGCAACATTCTTTATTATATCAATTTTACCCTCCATACCTCTAGTGACATCAGCATGACTATCTGCAGCAGTTGTCAACCTCTCTAAATCTCTCAATGGAATCTTATCTAAGAACCTTGCATTTTTATTTATCTTAGGGTTAGATGTATACAAACCATCCTCGTCGATAACAAAAACAACTTTTTCTGGTTTAAAATATCTAGCAAGAGCATCAACAAGCAGGTCACCAGAGCAAATTGAAAAAACAAGTTTTTTATCAAGAACTACGTCACCAAATGTTACTGGAATAAAATACCTATCTAGGTATTCTTCGAAAATATTGTAATCGATCTGCATCAATTTGTGATTATTAAACCTCAATATTGAATGTGGAGGTATAGAAACAGCAGGAATCTTGTTATCATGCAGAGTTTTTAGAACAAGAGAATTTAATTTTTGGACAGTTGCATGTGTAATAGAAAAACCTTCTAGTTGATCTTCTCTTAGATATCCTTCGTTTAATCTGTACTGTTTAGCAAGGATATGACCAAAGGATCCTGCACCGTGGATAAGAATGATTTCTTTGTTTGCCTTTTTAATCTCCTTAGCTAGGTTACCCATTACCCTTTGTCTGAAAGAACATTGTTTACCCTTATTTGTTATTACACTTCCACCAAGTTTTAGAATTATCATAATCTACATAATCCACTATAATCTAAAAAGTGTTTTCATAAAAAAACTTTGATTTTTGAAAATAAAGTAAAAATGAAAAATTTTAGTTATTTTTTAGGTTTTCTCCCGAGTGAAAAAGCTATTACTAGTAATACTATTATAGTTACTAATCCGATTAATAGCACAATGTATTTTCCTGCGAACGATAAAGGCTTGATTTGGATAACCTGCTGCAGCTTTATAATTTATTTGGCTCATATCCTTGAATCTTGATTTGAGGAATCCTTCATGCTGTTCATATCTGTTAGTCCGATAATTCGTGGGGAAGAGCCATTTATTTTATCTTTTTCTTACCATCATTTCTTTTTGTTTGTTTTGCTCATGAATTAACCATAGTGCTATAGGCATACCGTTCTCTGAAATATTCATAACAGTTTTTGTCCAATTCTCAATGTATTCCTCCGAGTGACTGGAGCGGCATTCCTCACATAAAAAATAATCATCCCTGAACACCAAACCAGATAGGTTTTCTTTTAAATTCATCTTACGACTACATAAACTACATGTTTTTTCTGCCGTAAAGGACACCACCCCACAAATCTATAATGGTATATGATGATTTCTTTATATAATTTTAGACAAAAATATGAAAAATCCGTAAAACATTTTATAACAAACATATTACATTACATCGCTCAAATTAGGTGGAAGGAGAGCAATGGAAACACCCAACACAGAAACAAAAAAAGATTCTAACAACAACGATTTAAGGAGTTCAGGTAAACCAAAGATAGCATATTTTTCTATGGAGATGGGTATAAACGAGCATATACCAACATACAGCGGTGGACTAGGTATACTAGCTGGTGACACACTGAAATCATGCGCGGATCTGAACGTACCAATTGTTGGAGTAACGTTACTATCTGAAAAAGGATATTTCTACCAAAAAATAGACTCTGATGGGAATCAGATTGAGTTACCACATAACTTCAACATAGATTATTTTCTTAATTTTCTACCAACTAGAACGAGTGTAAAAATTGAGGATAGGACTGTTTACATACGTATATGGTATTATCCGATACAAGGCTTAGGTGGATATATTGTCCCAGTTTTTTTCCTTGACACAAATCTAGCAGAAAACTCTGATTATGATAGGGAAATAACAAAGTATTTGTACGGTGGTGACAGTAAATATCGTCTTGCGCAAGAGATTGTTCTAGGTATCGGTGGCGTTCGTGCCTTGCAAGCATTGGGGTACAAGACAATTGATAAATATCATATGAATGAGGGGCATGCTGCACTCAGTACACTCGAGTTATATAACCATTTTAAGGATATCGAAAAAGTTAGACAGCAATGTGTTTTTACTACCCATACACCTGTTGCTGCTGGGCACGACCAGTTTGATCTATCACTTGCTAAATCCATGCTTGGGGATATGCTTCCGGATCATCTCCTCAACGAAATCACTTTTGAGAACAAACTGAATATGACGAGACTTGCCTTGTTTTTTAGCCATTATGTTAATGGTGTAGCAAAAAAACATGGTGAGGTTTCGCGGATGATGTTCCCTGGTTACGCAATTGAGTCTATAACAAATGGTGTTCACACACCTACTTGGGTATCTGAGCCTTTTCAGCGACTGTTCGACAAATATATGCCTGGTTGGCGCTCAGACCCTTATCTGCTAAGGGGAGCTTTTAGCATAGATAAATATGAGATATGGGCTGCTCATATGGAGGCAAAAAAAAAGCTTATAGATTTTGTTAACAATAGGTACAACACTGGTTTAAACTACGATCATTTTACAATAGGGTTTGCGCGTAGACAAACAGCTTACAAAAGACCTGAGCTTCTTATATCAAAACCGGATCAACTAGTTAAAATAGCTGAAAAAGCAGGGCCATTCCAAATAATATACTCTGGTAAAGCCCACCCGAAAGATGATAGTGGTAGAGAGGCAATAAAGAATATTTTTCAGGTTATGAAAAAACTAAGTGGTAAAATTAAAATAGCATACATCCACAACTATGATATGGCGATAAGTAAATTGATGACAGCAGGTGTTGACCTATGGCTTAACACACCAAGAAGACCACAAGAGGCATCAGGTACATCAGGTATGAAAGCAGCACACAACGGTGTACCACAACTAAGCACCCTGGATGGCTGGTGGATAGAAGGACGCATCGAAAACATCACAGGCTGGGCGATTGGTTCAAGAAAATCCAACGAAAGAGAATCAGATGATGAAGCTGATCGAAATGATCTCTACAGCAAACTTGAGACATGGATCATACCAAAATTTTACAATGATAGAGACAACTGGATACGAACAATGAGAAGTTGCATAGCAATCAACGCATCATTCTTCAACACAAACAGGATGATACAACAATATGTGCTAAATGCTTATTTCATGTAATAAAAAAAAATTATAATCATACTTTGGTTTTATTTGTTCAATGTCCTCAACCCATGCCCTAAGTATTTCTGCTACACTCCAAGCCTGCGTTATGCAACCCTGTGGAACAAAAGGTGGGTCACCATCAAATATCTCATAAATAGAGCCATCCCAGTTTTCACCAAAAACATCAAACATAGGCTTCAAAAAATTCTGATAAGCATATTCCCTCCAAGTTCTCTCATAGTTTTTGGTTTTAACAAAAGCTTTTATAAACGGGCCTAGTAACCAGGGCCACACACAACCATTATGGTAGGCTAAATCTCTGTTGAAATCACCGATGTAACCACCAATGTATCTCGGGTCATCAACAGCTAAGGTTCTCAAACCAAAAATCGTAAGCAACCTGTTTTCAACATCATCTAAGATCCATTTCTCTTTATCTTTGCTGATCATGGAAAAATCAAGTGATGCAAGGAATATCTTGTTTGGTCTACATGATAAATCCCTGGTGTCAATAACATCATATTGTTTATCATATTGATTGTTAAAACTTTCTTTAACTAACCCAGCAAGATAACTGTAGTTATCTGGTTTACCACATGCTTTTGATAAAGCACCCATTACCATCAACGCATTGTACCATAGAGCTTGTACCTCTACTGCTTTTTTTGAACGTGGCGTAATATAGTTATCACCAATTTTTACATCCATCCATGTAAGACCAGGCCAATGACTTATCAAAAAATCTTTATCCATATGAATACCATACTCTGTTCCTATACGATAGTTTTCAATAATGGACTGAAGGGTGTCCCATATTTTTTGTAGAAACTCTTGGTCATCTGTATATTTCATGTACTGGTAGACTCGATCTATGTACCATAGGGATGCATCAACTGTATTATAAGCTGGTGTCGAGTCACGGTCAACAAAATTGTTTGGTATGAGACCTTTTTTACAGTATCTAGCGAAATTAAGTAGTATCTGTTTTGCATCATCGTATCTTTTTGTAACAAGAGTCAAACCTGGTAAGGATATTAGTGTGTCTCTACCCCAGTCGCCGAACCAGTGATAACCAGCTATAACTGATTTCTCATCATCTTTTTTTACAATAAAGTTATCGGCTGACAAAACTAGTTTCTCAAATTTTTGGTTCAAAGCAGCTTTTTCCAACAAATTTTTTTTCCTCTGTACCTCCCCAGCGTATGTAGCTAGTGGTTTACTATGTATTTCATCTTCTAGGGTGAAAATAAGATAGTACTCAAATGGGCTTTTTATTTCTTTGTAAAAATCACCTATGTGAATGTTATGGTCTATCCATGAGTCTTTTCGCTCATGGTCTGTTTTGTAATAAAACTCCTCCCAGTATTCATCTGGTTCATAAAGCGAGTCATGCAATATCATCTTTAACTCTCTGTCTATGTTACTTGGTTTTATGCAAACACCATCCTCTATAGCCTCTTGTTTAAATGATACATCTCCTGGTTTGGTTGTATCATAGAAATGCCTAGAATTCAGAACAGGGTTGTGAATCATGACAACTGGTTTTTCTGTGATTATACTATATCTAACAATAGACGTGTTTTTCCCATGTTCCATAAAAAAAGTTTTTTTGATATGTACGTTCTCTATATCATACAGGATTGATGGGAATGTTTCAAAAACAAATTTACCTTTTATGTTTCTAAGATCATATGTCCTGTCGTCTATCATTAATTTATCGTAGACGTTTGTAACAAAAACCCATCTTTTTGCTGGTGGCTCAAGACTTGCTACTAGCAATCCATGGAATTTCCTTGTGTTGGTATTAGAGTGCGTTAATGAAGCGTAACCGCCGAGACCGTTTGTAACAATCCACTCCCTCATAATATTTCAACACTCCTATTTTAAACAAACATGTTATCTAATAAGTTCTTTATATATTTCAAGGGTTTTATTTGTAACGATATCTAAACTGAAATTATTAACTGCTCGCTCTCTAGCATTTTCCCCCATCAATCGGGCTTCATCTTTTGATCCTAGAACTGTTTTGATACCCCATGCTATATCATTTGGTTCATAGGGGTTTATGTGTATGCCGCATTTTTTTTCACCATCTGGTGTTATCTGTTCTCGCATACCATTAGTTCCCCGCGCACCTACTACAACTGGTTTTGCCATAGACATAGCCTCGGTGCATACTATACCAAATGGTTCATATAATGATGGTAGGACGACAACATCAGCTGCAGCATAATGCAGTATACGTTCCTCTTCGCTAACAAACTCGTTTCTTAAAACAACTTTTTCTTGAAGTCTGTAATCATTTATAAGTCCTCTAATGGTGTTTTCCATGTCACCCACACCAAGTATAACAAGCTTAGAGTTAGGGAAATCGTTTAGAACATTTGGCATTGCTTTTATTAAGTTGTCAACGCCTTTAACGCTGACCAGACGACCTATAAAAAATATCATATGATCATTATCATTTATACCATATTTTCGTCTAAGCTGGTTTTTTGCGTCTTGGTTCACACGATCTGGGTCATATTTTTTAGTGTCAACACCATTCCAACAAACCCTTATTTTATTTGGTGGGAAACCTAGTTTCTGAAGCTCATCACTCATAGCATTAGACACGGTTATAACACAATCCGCAGTCTGGCCACCCTCAAACTCAATGTCTTTTATTGTGTGTGATCCTCTACCGATTGATCTACCAACCTCAGTTGAATGAACATGAAAAACCAGTGGTAAGCCTAGTTCTTTTTTTGTTACCATCCCAGCCATGATGCCAAGCCAGTCGTGTGCATCAACTATATCAAAATGTTTACCTTCTTTTTTCACAATCGTGTTAACAACCTGTGACGCGGAGATAACATTGTAGCTGAGAACGTCAGCAAAAAACTTGAAATACTGGCCCCATGCGCGTAGTTCATGGTCTGCGCAGAGATAAAAAACTGATGATAGGTCGGGTGTCTTTGGTCTATAAACCTCAACACCATCTAGTTTTTCGTATAAATGAAGGGTGTTACCGCGGTTAAGTGAAAAAACAGTGACGTTGTGACCAAGAGCAGCTTGTCTATGAGAAACTTCTGTAACAAAAGTACCCAGCCCACCGTATATAACTGGTGGAAACTCCCATGAGAAATGTACTATGTTCATCCTTGTTTTCTCCTCACCGAAATTTTTTTTTATTGATTAGCTTTTTGTTTAAGATCCTGGAGGATATTCATATAGTTGATAAATCCCTCGTAGGGAGCATCATAGGGGCTGAAGTAAGCATGAACGTCTCCATCCTGTGCACCCTTTGTTGAGATATAATAGAGGTGGTCTGATGTTTGTAGAAGACGCCACACATATAACAATTCTTTGTCACCGATTTGTTTAAGTTTTTTACCTATGTCCTTAAGCTCGTTGAAACATGCTATCTGCATGTTGTTACCAAGCCATGTTGAGACATCGCGGTCTGCATCAGCCCAAGAAATTGCCCATGGTACATCGATTTCACCAACAACATTATATCTGTTTGCTGCCTCAGTTACTGTGACAAAGTCCAGGTGTTTATGTTTCAACACCTCACCTGGTAAGTGTTTTAGGAAATCAAATATACCGGTTTCTATCCATTGGTGTTCACCAAAGGTTTCATAGTCAATAAACAAGTTTACAATATCGCCTTCGCAGTTGGAAATCCATTTAGCATATTTATCAGCGGTTAAAGGGAAACCTGGCCATTCACGGGCTGAGAAACGGAAGCCGATGTCATCACTAAGCGTATAATTTCTAAGCAACACTTTTATGTCTGCATTAACTGGTTTGTAGATGTAGTTTGGTGAACGCCAGCCTAGAATTTTTTCGGTTCCCTCTGTGAGAATGTTTTTGTATCCCATGTCCGCGACTTTTTTTGCTATGCGATTGTCATATATTGTTTCAGTGTTTCTAAAAACAGAGGGTTTATAGTTGAAAATTTTTTTTATCATCTGCTGGTGCATAATGACCTGTTCTTCAAATTCATCTAACTCATCATATAAACTTGACAGTGAATGAAAATATGTTTCGTTTATAAGGTCAACTGCGCCTGTGGCAAAAAGTTTTTTGAAACTATCTAAAAGCTCAGGCATGTAACGCTGGCAGTATTCCACGAACGTGCCTGTTATGCTAAAAGAAATTCTAAATTTTCCCTGGTGCTCATTTATGAGGTCCAGTAAAAGGTTGTTTGTTGGGAGATAACATTTTCTAGCAACCTTCTCAAATACCCATCGGTTAAGCTCGTGGTTGAAATATGTTGAAAAAGCATCAACGTTTTTGCCTATGTTGAAAACTGAAAAACGATTTAGTCTAACAGGTTGATGTACCTCGAAGTATAAACATACTGACGTCATGTTTTACAATACCCCCTTGTAGACATCGATTGTTCTCTCAGCTACGCGATCCCATGTGAACAACTCTAGTTCACGTTTCCCGTGTTCAACCATTGTTCTACGTAGAGGATCATATCTAAGAAGGGATATAATTTTGTTTGCCATATCATCTGTATCCCAGAAATCAACCCTTAAAGAGTTACGCAATGCCTCGGCTACACCAGCTGTCTTTGAAACTATGATAGGGGTACCTGCAGACATGGCTTCAAGTGCTGTTATACCAAAAGGTTCACTTACAGAGGGCATAACGTAAATGTTAGCAATCTTGTAGATATGTTTTACTTCCTCATCAGTTAACAAGCCTGTGAATATAACATTCTGTGCTATACCCATGTCAACAGCTTGGTTGATAAGACGAGGTAGCATGTCACCAGTACCAGCAACAATGAAACGACAATCCTTCTCATATTCCAAAACTTTTTTAGCAGCACGCAGGAAAAACTCTGGCCCCTTCTGGATAGTAAGTCTACCAAGGAACAAAACCATCTTCTGTTTTTCCCCCTCACCAATAGGGTAGACAGCATTATGGACGACAACAACTTTATCAGGGTTTATACCATATTTCTCAACAATGATTCGTTTGGTAAATTCACTGACTGCGATGATACGGTCAGCCTTTTGCATTCCCTCCTTCTCGATGTCAATGAACCATTGGTTTGGGTAAAGCCAACCACTTCGATCATACTCAGTAGAGTGAATAGTAACAACTAGTGGTACACCCATTTTTTCTTTTAAAGCAACAGCAGCCTTCATCGTAAGCCAATCATGAGAATGAATAAGATCATATTTACCACGAACTCTTTTAACAACTAAATCATTGTACTTATAAACAGCCTCAAAAAACTTCCCACCCAAACTCTTATCATTAGGTCTATCATAAGGGAATATCTCTGTTTCACCAACCTCTTTTATAACAAGATTCTTTTTATCACTACTAGCACCATGTTTAGTCTTAGGCATGTAGAAATCTACCACTACGCCTTTATCAGCAAGACTACGAGTAAGCCCATAACAATGGGTACCAAGTCCTCCCGCCTTGAACGGCGGGTATTCCCAGCCAATCATCGCCACTTTCATCTACTATGCCTCATATTTTCTATTTATGTTTAGTGTACACTGTCTCAAATCTTTGCGAATGCACATCATATTTTAAGTTTACCACACCATTTTTTATGAGTAATGTTTAACCCTTATTCTTCAAACTGTATTTCATTAAGTTTTCATCAAAACATATCTTATCTTCCCTAGCCAACCAACCTAGAGCAGAGTAGACATGTTTCTCATCTATCAAAGCCAGTCTCTTTATAAGAGAGACATCAACCTCTCCCCAAACCTTCATTACTCTCCAAACCTTGCCAGCATTACTGCCAATCTCTGGAGTAAGGTTAGTTTCACCTAATTTAAAGAAATTCTGATTATCTAGGAATATTTTGTTTTCTCTCGCAAGCCAACCAATAGCACTGTAAAACTCATCCTCACTAAGATTTGTAAGCTCTAATATCGTTTCCTTTTGCAGAGAACCCTTTTCATTTAATGCTCTCCACACCTTTCCTGCATTATAATCAATATCGCCAACCAAATTCCTCACAAATATCCCCAGGATAAAAAAGTTATATATAAAGCTATCTTATAAATTTATCTAAAAAAGGGCTTCATCCCGAAATAAATAATTAAAGAAAAAAACATTCATTTTTTTCCTATTAGATGGGATGTGCCAAGAAAAGG
>JARYMC010000001.1 GCA_029907305.1 Candidatus Thermoplasmatota archaeon | reverse complement strand
TATGATTCAGTTCTTGATTTTGTTCATAGAGCTCATGAACATGCGTCATATCATGCTCATAAAATCACCATTGAAGGAATTATTGAATTGGATGAAGCCTATGTTCATGCAGGTGCTAAAGGGATAAAAAAACACCCGGGTGCCTGAAAAAGAGGATTACGAACACGAGGACGAGGCACATGACTGGAAAGATAAACCACCAGTGCTTACGATCGTAAAAAGGGGGAGGAGCACCCCGAGGGTTAGATACAAAGTAATGAAAAAAACCTTCCAACATTTTATTGGAAAGCTTCAAAGTTTGATCAACGGGGATGTGATTATGAATACCGATGAATACACCATCTATGAAGGGATTGCTGAGAAGATTCCAGAAGTACAAGAACATCACATAGTTAACCAATGGAAATCATGAATGGGCAAATGGAGACATTCATGTAAACAATTGTGAAAAACAGGAATGGTTTTTATTAGGAGTTACCTCAGAAGATACCGGGGAGTATCAAAGAACTACCTCCAAGGGTATCTTGATTTTCTTGCGTTCCTGCTGAATGAAAAAGATCAATGGTTTGAAATTATTCTATCCGACAACTTACGGACATGAGCCAAAATTTTTTTTATATGAATCTTAGGAAAAAGAACATGGTTACTATAAGTATAATACTTAGAATCATGAGTAGGATTGCTATTTTCCAGTTTGACCCAAAAACAATTGGTATTGGCCAAATGAGAACAACCCCACCGCCTTTCACAGATGATTTTTTAGCTGGTTCACCAAGATCATAGTAGTTTTCCTCTGTTTGTATATTTCTAGTAAATCCAAAAATAAACAATAATATCGCAATGGAAATCATGATAAAACCTGCTAACGCATATAAACCAGAGCCAACAATAAATGGGAATACAACAAGGATTCCTCCTTGTATTTCGCCGGTTAGAAAACCTATTACAAAAAATGCTATACCAACAATGAAACACATAAAAGATAAAACACTGTATTTGTTCATATCTTATTTTTCCTCAACACAGTTTTTAAATGTTTTAATCATGTTTATCAATGAACAAGCAACTGTAACTGGTCCTACACCACCAGGTACAGGTGTGATTTTTCCTATTTTTTCTTTAACGGAATCAAAATCTACGTCACCGCATAAACCGTTTTTTGTTTTGTTGATGCCAACATCTATCACGAAACTATTGTTTTTCACATGATCTTTTGTTATAAGTTTTGGTTTACCAGTAGCTGTCACAAGGATGTCCGCCTTGTTTGTATACTTCTTTATATCATCTGTGTAAACATGACAAACAGAGACGGTTGCATTCCTGTTAAGGAAAAGAGCTGCCAATGGTTTACCGACTACGTTGCTATGATTAACGATGGTTACATTTTTGCTTTTAAGAACGGTTTTTTCGTATTCTAGTATAGTTAAAACAGCCAAGGGTGTGCATGATACTATGTGTTCATCACCAATCAAGAGTCCACCCATGTTCTTTGGGTTGAAACCCTCAACATCTTTACTGGGATCAACTGTTTTCATAAGTTTATCCGGGGATATATGTTTTGGCACAGGGTATTGAATTAGGATACCATGAATGCTGTTGTCATCATTTAATTTTTTTATTGATTCTAAAACCTTTTTTTCAGGGGCGTTTTTATGAAAAACTAGATGTCTTGATTTTATTCCTACTTCTTCACAGGCTTTGTCTCTTAATTTTAGATAGAGTTCTGATGATGGGTCTTCCCCAATTTTGATTGTGGTAATACTTGGTTTAACCCCATGTTTTTTTTGTAGAATTGTGATTTCTTTTTTTATTTTTTTACGTATATCTTCTGCTATTGGTTTACCATAGATTATCTTAGCGGTCATATTTTTGTTTCCAAAAATAGAATCTATATATATGGTTATAAACTCTATGTTTTCTTACCTATGGCATAGAATTGTGGGAAAAAGTTTAGCTGCACACCCTCGTCCAGTGATTTTAGGTATTCGTATTCCCATTTATCTATCTCCTTTTCGGTTAAACTAGCTTCACGCAGGGTTTTTATGTAGAAGTCTCTGGAGTGTAGGTAATATGCTTTGTCTTCTTCGCAGCTCCATATACGGGTGTTTCCTATTCCAACCTTGGTTTTTAAACCTGCTTTCACAAAAAGGTAGCGGAGTTTTCTGCCTATGTGTGGGTCTCCACCTTTTTTCTTTATAGCTTCTCCAGCAAATATAGGATCAACCTTTTTGTTCTCAGGCCAATGTAGTTTGCCACCATAGTCTGGCTCAAGGGTTGCTAGTACTGTTCCACCTTTTTTGGTTACACGTGTCATCTCATTGACAACATTTTGAGGTTTGTTAACCCACATTAATAGTAGGTTACATGTTACAATATCAAATGTGTTATCGCAGAATGGTAGATTTTCTGCGCTGCCCATGCATAGTTCCACGTTTTTGTGGTTGTTTAGAATATTTTTTGCTACTTTTAGCATATCTTTTGAGCCGTCTACTGCTATTACCTTGCCTTTGGTTAGGCGTGCTATATCTCTTGTTACTATCCCTGATCCGCAGCCTACATCTAAGATAATTTTTGCCTCTTTTAGTCCAACTTCCATGTAGAGTGGTAGTCTTTCTTCTGCTGTTTCTAGTGCTTGCAGCTCTAGTTTTTTTATGAAATCCTCTAAATCTTCTTTTGATCTTTTGTGGAACTTAGAGATTTTCTCGTTTTTCATCATAAACTAGCTTTGTATTAGCCTGTTGGGATAATTAAGCTTTTCTTTATATCTTCACCCTAATGTTTTTTAACTAGGTTGTTTTATTCAGGTTGCTATGCGGGAGGCAACTATTCAAGTGGCGCTTGATCTTCTGAATGCTCATAGAGCCCTAGTTATAGCTCGGGATGCGGTAAAAGGTGACCCAAACTGTTGGCTTGAGGCTGGTACACCTCTGATAAAAAGCGAGGGCATGGATGTTATAAGGAGGCTTAAACAGAGTTTCCCTAAGAACATTGTTGTTGCTGATATGAAAACCATGGATACTGGTGCTCTTGAGACTGAGATGGCTGCAAAAGCAGGAGCTGATGTTGTTTGCATACTTGGTGTCTCTGATGATGCCACTATAATTGATGCTTTGAAGTCTGCTCGTAAATATGGTACAAAAATCATGGTTGACCTTATTGGTGTCAGAGATAAGCTTAGGCGTGCTAAACAGATGGAGAAATTTGGTGTTGATTATCTTTGTATCCATGTTGGTATAGATGAGCAGATGATGGGTAAAAAACCGTTTGATGTGCTTCGTTCTGTTGTTAAATCAACTAGTCTACCTGTTGCTGTTGCTGGTGGGTTGAACAGTGAGACTGTTGCTGATGTTGTTAAAGCAGGTGCTAGCATAATAATAGTTGGTGGTGCTATAACCAAGGCTAAGGATGTAACCAAGGCTGCTAAACAGATAAAAAAAGCTGTTTCTGAGAAAAAACCTGTTCCTACTGAGCTTCATAAAAAATATGATAAGACAGAGCTTAGAGAGGCTTTTATGAAGGTTTCAACACCAAACATCTCTGATGCTATGCATAAACATGGTGCTATGCATGGTATAAGACCTGTTAAACTAGGTTTTCATATGGTTGGAAAGGCGCTCACTGTATGTACGATTGATGGTGATTGGGCTAAACCAATACAAGGCATCGATAAAGCTGAGAAGGGGGATGTCTTAGTTGTTGATGTTAATGGTGGTAGGACTGCTGTGTGGGGCGAGCTCGCTACTTGGAGTGCTAAAATCAAGGGTCTTAGTGGTGTTGTGGTTGATGGTGCGATAAGAGACCTTGATGATATTGTTAAGATGGATTTCCCTGTTTTCTCTAGGCATGTTTCTTCTAATGCTGGTGAACCAAAGGGTTTCGGTGAGATAGGTGCTGAGATAAAATGTGGTGGCCAGATTGTTAGAACCGGTGACTGGATAATTGGTGACGACTCTGGTGTTGTTGTTGTGCCACAGGAGATTGCACAGGAAATAGCTAACAGGGCTTTGGATGTTAAGGAGCAGGAGAACCGCATCCGTGAGGAGATAAAAGGTGGCGGGTCACTCGGTAGCGTTCTTAAACTAAAGAAATGGGAGAAAATCGTTGGATGAGTAAGGTTGTTTTTTTCAAGGATTTAAATAAACTGCATGAGGCTTTATCTAGTTTTAACATGGATGGTTTTGCTGGTAAAAAAACTCCTGTTAAGCTTCATATGGGTGAGGTGAAAAACCAGAATTATCCACCAGCTGATTTTGTTAAAATGGTTGTTGATGAAATAAAAGGTTTTGGTGCTGAGCCTTTTTTGTTTGATACAACTGTTGCTTACCCTGGTTTGCGTAGCACAAAAACTGGTTATGAGAAGCTTGCTAGGATGCATGGTTTTTCTAAGAATAAGATTGGTTGCGATGTTGTTATTGGTGACACCGGTGTTCCTGTTACTGTTGAAAACCGGGTTTTTGATGTTGCTACACAGCTGTTTGAGTCTACACATATTGTTGCTGTTTCTCATGTGAAGGGTCATATTCAGACTGGTCTTGGTGGTGCGATAAAAAACTTTGGTATGGGTGGTGTAACTAGGGAGACGAAAAAGAGGATGCATCATGGTAGCAGACCTGTTTATAATAAGGATGCTTGTACTTTTTGTGGTGTGTGCGCTGAGATGTGTCCTTTTGATGCTATAAAGGTATCTAGGGATAAATGGAGTTTCAGTAACAGGGCTTGTTTTGGTTGTGGTGTCTGTGTTGATGTCTGTAAAAACAAGGCTATTAAACATGTTGATATTGATTTGCAGTATCTTCTTGTTCTAGCAGCATATGCTTGTGTTGCTGATAAGAATGTGATTTACATAAATGAGCTTAGGCGTATGGCTGGTAGCTGTGACTGTGATCCTTTCCCAGGACCTATAGTTGTGCCTGATATCGGTTTCCTTGTTTCTAGTGATCCTGTTGCTATAGATAAGGCATCGCTTGATCTAATAAATGATGTTAAAAAAGATGTTTTTCAGAAGGAAACTGAGGTGGACCCGTTTAAACAAATAAGGTATGGTGAGGAGATCGGTTTAGGATCATCCTCATATCAGTTGATTGAACTATGAATTTATTTTATTAAGGGTTTTCCGATTGGTAGAATGGTTTTTCCATACACCTCGTTTAATACTTCTGCCATTGCGAGGTATATGGCGCTGAGACCACAGATTATTCCCTCGTAGCCTATGAGGTTTGCTGCATCACCTGTTATGTACCCCCAGTCGCGCAATGCTAGTAAGTAGAACAATATGAATAGGCTTCCGAAGACAAATGATAGTGAACAGTTCTTTTTTAATGCGCCGATGAACATCATCATTGTGAAGAAACCCCACATGAAGAAGTACCAAGCTAGGAATGGTTTTGTTGTGCTTACTGCGTAGGTTCCACTAGTGATTATCTCAGGGATGATTAAAATCCCGACAAGACTCAACCAGAACAAACCATAGGATGTAAAAGCTGTTACACCAAATGTGTTGCCTCTCCTATATTCAAGTATCCCAGCGATTATTTGTGCTAGTCCACCATAAAATATTCCCATAGCAAGAATCATCGATGTTAGTTTATATTCTGTGGGAACTGCGTTGTGTATGTTCAACAGTACAGTCGTCATCCCGAAACCCATCAAACCTAATGGTGCCGGGTTTGCCAATATATTTTTTTGTTCCATAAATATAGCCTCCGAACCGTTGAATTAAAATCTTATTTAAAAAACTATCGAGAAAATCAAGTTTTTATTTCCAAAAGATTACTACAAATCCTGCTGCGATCATAAAAAATACTATTAGTAGCACAAAGATTTTAAAAAGCCATGATTTCAGTGTCCCTTTCTTCATTTTACGTACCTCCCTGAGACTTCTATGTAGAAATCATCCAACTTTAATATAACCCTATCTTTTTTACCCTTTAGCAAAGCCTCTTTCTTAACTTCCAAGTAACCATTTTTTATTAAATACTCATCAGGTACACTGTTTTCTAATGTAGGTATATCTGACCATTTTATGTCACCTTTTTCCTCTATTTTTTTGATTAACTCTTTTTGGTGTGTTGTTATCCATTCATTTATCTTTTTGCTGTCTTTTTTGAACAATGGCCCTATCTTTGAGTAAACTGGTTTCACAGCTGTTATCCTATCTTGTGTGTCTGGTTTCCCAGCTATGAACTCGTGTTCATCTGGTAGGTTTAATGTTGATTTTATTATTGGGCTACTTGTTTTTAGTTTCTCTATAAATGATTTGTCTGAGTATGTTGCGTATGCTTCCAGTGGTGCGTTTAGTGCTATGCCTTTTTCGCTTTTCCAGGACCTCATCTTTGATATATAGTCTTTGATGGTTTCTCCTGCTTTTTCTTTTTCCTCATCGATGAATAATGGTTCAGGCCATGGTGATATATGTATGCTCTCGAATCCCTCATTTTTTTTGTAATGCTGCTGGTATATCTCTTCTGTTATGTGTGGGAAGAATGGTGCGAAAAGTTTCAGGATCCCTAAACCTAGTGTGTATAGTGTGTATTTTATGCTCTCTGTGTTTTCTTTTTTGTACAATGGTGATTTAACCATCTCTATGTAGTGGTCAGCTAGTTCATGCCATAGGAAGTACTCTGTTTCTTTCATCGCCTGTGAGTAGTTGAAAGCATCCATTTGTTCTGTACATTTTTTTACTAGTTTACTGTATTTTGTTAATATCCATCTGTCGATGTCTATGAGCTCTGTTTTTTTTGGTTTACCTTTTTTTGTTATGTTTGATATGAAGTTTTCTACGTTCCATAGTTTACGTAGTAGCCTTGTTCCTCTTATCACATCCTTGTATCTAAATGGGTTGTCTTCTCCTAGTGCGCAGCTTGCTGCGTAGCATCTAAAGGCATCGGAGCCGTATTCTTTTATCACATCCAGGGGGTCTATCACGTTTCCTAGGCTTGCATGCATTGGTGTACCATCTTCTGATAGTATGAAGCCTCCCATCATTATGTTTTCAAATGGTTCTTTGTCTGTTAACAGTGTGCATCTCAGTATCGTGTAGAAAGCCCATGTCCTGATTATGTCATGTGCTTGTGGGCGGAGTGACATAGGGTATAGTTTTTTGAATTTCTCTTCATCTCTATACCAATAGGTGTTATATAATGGTGATATGGATGAGTCCATCCATGTGTCAAAAACATCCTCGCATCCTTTTAGTTTACCGCCGCATTTCGGGCATTTTTCCACAGGTGGTTTGTCTTTTGTTGGGTCTATGTAGCAGTCCTCTATTCTAGCTAAAACAACGTGTTCACATTTCTCGCATTCCCATAGTGGTATTGGTGTAGCAAAGTACCTCTGTCTTGATATAACCCAGTCCCACTCAAGGGATTTCACCCAGTCTTCTAATCTTATTTTCATGAACTCTGGGTACCATCTCATTTTGTTGCTTGCGTCTAGCACAGTTTGTTTGAATTGTATGGTTTTCAGAAACCATTGTTTAGCGTTTATGAACTCTACTGGTGTTTTGCATCGCCAGCATACACCAACGTTCTGCTCAAGAGGCTCTTGTTTGATTAGAATATCTTTTTTCTTTAGATCCTCTATAACTGCTTTTCTTGCTTCCTCTATTTTCATACCCTTGTATTTACCGCATATCTGTGTCATTCGTCCTTCTTCGTCTATGCTCATCTCAAGTGGTAGCTTGTATTTGAAAACCCATTTGAGGTCTTCTTTGTCACCGACTGTGCAGACCATTACCACACCTGAGCCGAACTCAGGGTCGACAGCATCATCCTCAACGATCTTGACTTTTTTACCAAATAAGGGTACTTCTAGTGTTTTGTCAACAAGCCATGGTGCTCTTTCATCTGTTGGGTGCACAGCTACGATCTGGCATGATGGTAGCATCTCAGGTCTTGTTGTAGCAATCTCGACATACACTCCTTTTTTGTCTCTGCCAATGTTTCTGTATTTCAGTATCTGCTCTGGTTGATTCTCTGTGAAATAAAACTTTACTGTGTTCAGTTTAGTTGTCCTGTTGTTGTATGTTACTTCTGCATCAGCCATTGCTGTCATACACCTAGGGCACCAGTTAACTGGGAACTCACCCTTATAGATATAGCCTTTTTTGTACAACTCGATGAAAGAGATTTGTGTTAGGCGCCTGTAGTACTCAGCGTTTGTCTGATAATAAATTGTAGGATCCATGCTCTCACCAAGTATTGTGAACTGGTCTGTCATGGTTTTTATGTTTTTTTCAGCAAACTCTGAACACAGTTTTGTGAACTCATGCCTATCAATGTCTTTACGTGTAATGTTAAGTTGCCTCTCAACACGCTCCTCGATAGGTATACCATTTACATCAAAACAGAGTGGGAAGAAAACATTGTACCCCCGCATACGTTTATAACGCGCAGCGAAATCAATATGCGTGTAGTGTACAGCATGACCTGCGTGTAGCGGCCCTGATGCATAACGTGGTGGTACATCTATACTATAGACAGGTTTATCACTAGCTGGGTCGAAATGATGTATCTTCATCTCCTGCCATTTCTTCTGCCATTTTTCCTCGATTTTTTTCTGGTTGTAATTAGCCATTCTACTCTCCATGTTACCCTAATGGTTTTGTGGAGGTCAAACTAGATTATTACTTATAAACGTTGCTTTCTATTTAGAAAAAAAAGTTTTTTTACCTAAAAAAAAGGTTTTTATAAAAAAAATTTTTTGTTTTTTTTTTTTGAATACAAGACATCTAGTATTTGTAGTATTCTATATTGTTTATATGTTTTTTACAATGTTCTTTAACTCTGCTATGTCGTTTTTTATTTTCTTTATCTCCAGCATTTTCTCTTTTTCAAAGTTTTCTATTATTGATCCAAGTGGGTATGTTAGTTTGTAGATATGTATGGGTCTGCCTTTTCCTTTTTTCCTGAGGTCTCGTTTTTTAACCCAGCCTTTTTTCATTAGCTGCTGCATAACAACGCTTACCTCTGGTTGCCTAAGTTTTGTTCCTTGTTCTACGTCAGCGGAACGGCATTCATCAACCTGTGAGATGTACATTAAAATCTTAGCAAGGTTTTTTGGCATACCTAGTTCTGTGAATATTTTTATTACCTTGTCATCTTGTGGTGTTATTCTGATGTTTTTGTTATTTTCCATATTCATCAACCATACTCAATTATTATTTTACAAATCGTATAATATATAAGTAGTTTATATATTTTTTCTTTTAGTAAATATAATAAAATAATATAAAATTTATCGGTTTTTTTACCCCAGAAAACCTAGTGCTTCCTCTATCCTACCCATTTCGATACCAGTGGTTAGACTACCTATAATAGCACCCCTGGAGTTGGCTACAAGACCACTACCAATAAGCGGGGTACCATGGTTAACAGTCCCAGTCATAACATTAACATCAAAAACCTTCTCTAAAACAAACTTTTCCTCATCAGTAACCTTAGGGTGACAAAGCATACCCTTTTTTGTCACAACAGCTGCCATACCAACAGTCTTCAAAGAACCAATACTACCTCTATACACAGGTACATCAAAAACCTTCTCCATGTTTTTTATGCTCTCATCCTTCATCTCAGGATGAACCAGAGCGCCTTTGTCGCTGACAAGTATATCATTCCCAACAGCATTAAGTTTATCATCTATAACACAAACATCAAAACCCTGTTTCTCAATAAGCTTTATGCTCTCTCTGTCAACAAAATCAGTTACAACAGCACCCTTTGAGTTGAAAACAAGAAGGGAACCAATTATGCTAGCATCAGCTATACTAAGCTCAACAATCTTTACACCCAGGGTCTCAACTATGATTTTTTTAACCCTTTTTGACAAACCTTTACGTAAAAATATCACATCATCATTTGCTCTACAAAAAACACCCAAGTTAGGGTTCTCGTTGAAATCCAACAACTGAAGCATGCGTTATTCACTTTTCTTCTTAGCACCCTTACCCTTCTTTGTGGTCTTAGCTGCCTTAGCCTTAGGTTTAGAAGAACTCTTCTTTTTACTCTTAGGTTCAACTTTTTTCTCCTCAGGTTTCTCCTCAACTGTTTTTTCCTCAACGGTTTTTTCTTTGACCACAGGTTTTTCTTCTTTCACAGGCTTCTCTTTTTTCTCACGAACCTTCTTTTTCTTTATCTTAACATCTCCACCAACAGTAGGAGCGATCTCAATCTTCTCCTCACCCTCAGCAGGTTTCTCTTCCTCTGGTTTCTCTTTCTTCAGTATAGGTTCTTTTTTCGCTTTTTCTTCCTTCAATATTTCCCGCCTGGATTTCTTAAACTCAAGCTCAGGTAGATAAGCCTCCACTACACCATCATCGAATTTAACTGCTTTGACACGTATCTTCGTTGGTATATGGAATTTACCCCTTGACCACAAAGCATTGTTCAAAGAATCATCAATCCAAACCTTATCGTTTTCAACCTTCATATGTCTAGTCAAAAAACTTTTAACTTTTTTCACAGCATATGGTGCAGCCACAGATGACCTGTAGTTGTTTTTCTTCAAAGGTATAACATATATTCTCTCTATTTCTTCTGCCATAAACAACTACGCTCTCTTCAGTTTATTTCTCCGCCAGTTACGCGTCTTAGGATGACGAGTAAACCTACGGTTGGTTTTAATCATAATCCAAGCTGGTACACGCCTGTTACTTTTCACCGCCTTATTAAGACGGTTTTTTCTACCAAATGATTTATGTGACGACATACGTTATCCTACCTTCTCTTTATAGTTATATCTTTTTTCTTTGGCATTATTTTCGAAAGCAGCATCACCAACTGATCATCATCTATCTTGTTTCTTAGTCTACCTTCTTGAGCCAATATTATCAACTGGTTTTCTATAGCCTCAGCAACATCAGGGCGCGCAACCTTGATTCTACCAAGTCTCTCTCTAGCCTGTGGTGTTAGTATAGCCCTCATTATAATCTTTTTCTGTTGCTCAAGCTCTTCTCTTTGCGCCTCCTGTTCCTCTAATGCACCCTGCATCGCTATCTGCTGCTGTAACTCCTGCAACCTTTTTTTCCTAAGGTTCTCTAAATCTTCATCCATAAAACCTAGTTATATTAATATTTTTTTAAACCAGGATAGTTTTCCTGTATGTTTTGCAACACCTCATATGATGTTTTATCCAGAAAGGATCTACCTTTTGGTGTCAACACACGGCCTTTGCCCCTAACCTTTGTCACATAACCTGCTTGTTCAAGCTGCTGCAGCGCTCTCCTAACAATGGCCCCGCTTGCTTTTCTCACCCTATTTGGTTTTGTTCTACGATCCCTATTGCCACCATATTCTGCTCTGAGACGCTCTACACCTATCGCATCTGTTATGTATAGTTTACGTAGTACACTAGCGCATCTCGTGTACCACCAGTCTCTGTTTTCTGGTGGTTTTTCTTTGTCTACACCTGTCCTCCAGTAGCTGCAGCCCTCTGGTGGAACAATGGTTTTTTCTTCACGTAGTTTTTTTGCTACAGTATCTATTAAATCCTTAGCTGGTACATCATATACTGTTGTCATAGTAATTGCTACTCCCATATGTAAGGATGAAATTTGGGTAACGGTAATAAATGATAGGGTATATAAATTCTATTAATTCTGTTTTGTCTTATAATTATTTTCAAGTTTTGTCTAAATAATTTAAGCATTATTCTCAATTAGATGGGTAACCTCCTTTTACTAGATTTTCTCTGCATCAGCATTTTTTTGTTGATTCCATTCAAACCATCTACCATCTAAGTATTAGAACAACTCATTAGACAGACCCTAGAATGTGGTCATGGATTTTGGGCGAGAGTAGATTATGGGTTTTGAACAAAAAAAACTAGGCGCATAGGTACCAAGTTTTGAACAAAAAAAAACTGGGGGTATAGGTACCAAGTTTTGAACAAAAACCGGGTCACGGATTTTGAACAAGCTTTTAAATACAAGGAGAAAAACAGGTCTCGATTTTTGAACAGAACTGCGAGAGGGGTTTGTATCTGATATGGGTACTGGTTTTTGAACATAGTTGGAAAAAAACCAATACCTATATGTGTGGTTTGGTGTTGTGGATAAACTATTTTATGGTGTTTTTTAGCAGGTGTCTAGTGTATTTTTTACAATGGTTACAAAAAGTAATCAGTTTACCCCTATGGATCCTTACCCTGCATGTAACATTTGGTAGCATATATTGATAACAATGTTTGCAGAAACAGCGTTTGAATTCTTTTGGTATTGGTACAAGATATCGCATTGATATTTTACGTGCTAGGTCTACGTATCTGTTTGCTAGGTTTAATCTGCCTGATAGTGCATATTTCTCTGCAAGTATGAATAAATGGTTGATTCTGCTCCTAGCTATTGTTTTTTGTGTTTTCTTATCCTTTATAATTCTTCTTGGCATGGTAAAACCAATATAATGTTGAATAAAAAATAGGCTTTATATAGGTTTTATCTCTAAATTATTTGTTCATCTTTTTGTGAACTGTTTTCTAATCCCCAACTATAACTACCCTATACCTTTCCCTCCAGAGTCAGAGGGAGTGGTGGTAAACTTCCATATCGGCCCAACTGTTTGTAAACCATGACTATCTGTAGCTTTGATATACCAATAATAGATGGTTCCTTGCATCAGTGATCCGGGCCTATATACTTGCCGTATCTCGTCTCCTGGGACTTCGAGTATGGAACCAATAGGTTTAGATGGTGGTGGATTTATGCTGTTCCAAAGGTATATATCATAAGTTACAGTATCCTCTGGGCCATCTGGGTCTCCGCCATCCCACTCCAGTTGCACTTTAACATCTATATTGATTGATTCGTTGACGGGAAACGGGTTTCTGGGCATACATGGATCATAAGTGGTAAAATTCCAAATCGGACTTTCTGCAGAATTACTATGGGTATCTGTAGCTATAATCTTCCAGTAATAGGTTTTGTTATACCCCAATGGTTCAGGAAGGTCATAGGTTATAGGGTCATACCAGCCTCCTGAGATTTTGATAAAACCAATAGGTTCAGGTGGTGGTGGATTTATGCTGTTCCAAAGGTATATATCATAAGTTACTGTGTCATCTGGGCCGTCTGGGTCTCCGCCGTCCCACTCCAGTTGCACTTCAACATCTATATTGATTGATTCGTTGACGGGAAACGGGTTTCTGGGCATACATGGATCATAAGTGGTAAAATTCCAAATCGGACTTTCTGCAGAATTACTATGGGTATCTGTAGCTATAATCTTCCAGTAATAGGTTTTGTTATACCCCAATGGTTCAGGAAGGTCATAGGTTATAGGGTCATACCAGCCTCCTGAGATTTTGATAAAACCAATAGGTTCAGGTGGTGGTGGATTTATGCTGTTCCAAAGGTATATATCATAAGTTACTGTGTCATCTGGGCCGTCTGGGTCTCCTCCATACCAACTCAGTTGTGTCGTTTTAAGGGGATTTACATTAGAATCGTCTGCTGGACTGGGGTTATTTGGCATAAATGGATCATTTTTTCTTGTTGTGAACCTCCAAATCGGGCCTTCTTCTGTATTGTCATAGTTATCTGTAGCTACAATCTTCCAATAATAGGTAGTGTTGTATTCCATTGTTCCAAGAGGGTAGGTTATTCGTCTTTGGCTCCCTGGCCAGCGTGCGGTAC
Source organism: Candidatus Thermoplasmatota archaeon (assembly GCA_029907305.1). Lineage (NCBI taxonomy): Archaea > Methanobacteriati > Thermoplasmatota > Thermoplasmatota archaeon. The sequence continues at coordinate 24,902 of JARYMC010000001.1, read as the reverse complement.
CAATATGTGGTGGCGAAGGATTTGTACCGAAATATATATCATATTTCACTTCATCACCAGACTCTGGGTCTCCACCATCCCAGGACAAATCGTCATCTATATATACACCTGTTGATCCCTTTGCTGGGTTAGGATTACTTGGTGTGTATGGTGGTGGATGTATACCACTGACATACGTAGTTTTGAAACTCCAAACTGGACCAGCTGTTGATGCACCATATTGATCCCTGGCTACTATCATCCAATAGTACCATTCGTTTTCATTCAATAATCCTGGATCATAAATGGTACTGGGTTGACCTCGAGATACCCTCGGTGGGTTAGGTGTGTTACCAAAGTAAACATCATAAGTCAATAGGTCATCATCAGGATCACTACAACCCCAGCTGAGATCAGCGGTTATTAGAACCTTAGTTGTTCCGTTAACTGGGCTTGGGTTACTAGGTGTGTTTGGTGGTCTGTTTGGTGGTGGTCCACCTATGAAGAAACGTAGGATGATCTTTCCGTTCTCATAATATGGTGGGGTGATATCGGTTATGTCGCTTTTGTTCACCTCGGGTTTATGGTATATTAAAACGTCTCTACTGTTTGAAACCATAGCGTTAGCGTTTTCCCATGTTGGTCCATAGTAATAGGTTGTTCCACCACTGTAGCTAATAATGGTTATGTTAAAGCTATACAATACGTTACTGATTTCGTTTAACCCTAAAATTAATTTCGCACCCCAATATCCTATTTTCGAGAGATTAGTGATTTTATCGTAATCTATGATTGTATATAGACTGTTTTTTTCTTTTATCTCAAATGAATAATTGTTGTTGCCTAGGTTTTTGTATTCAACATAGTAGTTTTCGTCACATGGTGAGAGTGTTTGGTCGTTGTTATAGGAATATATGTTTTTCCCGGTTAGTACCCATGGTGCTTGTTCAATGTCTGGGAGGCTAAGGGTGTTTGCTTGAACAGCACAAGTATAGGTATTATTTGCGCTTTCGTTATCGGTGACTGTTAGGCTAACCATATACATGCTGCTATCATAAAAGGTGTGAGAGGCTGTTGGCTTATCACTAGTTGTAGATTCATCGTCTCCGAAATCCCATTTATATTCTACTATTCTTCCATCTGGATCATAAGACTCAGATGCATCAAAAAATATGGTTGTCTCACTGTTAAGGCCGTCGATGTCAAACCATGTGAACTTAGCGATCGGTGGGACGTTGTATAGTGGTGGATTATGAACCAAAACATCAGTTGTATCCATAGCTACAAAATAACAGTGACTAACATCAACCTCAAAATCATAGGTAGGCATTTTTTCATAGACTTTTTCTATAGATTCAACTTTGTAGTCCCTGGATGGGTAAAACAATGGATCACCGGTTTTTAGTTCACTAGCATAAACCCATCTACCATTGGAGTATATTTGATGGTTAGGTGTCACTTTGAGGAAACCATTTATTACAAGATAATAATCACCCATCTCCCCTGGCTTGTGATGCAAGACATGGGTAACTTTTCCATCTGTGATTTCACCTGTTTCTAAATCATATGATAAAACCATGTCTCCAACAATAATATCCTCAATGTTTTTGTAGGACTCATCTGCCATCACTATTTTTGTCCCAGCTAAAAAACATGTTTTAGCTATGCCTATGCTACTATCATAAAAAGGTTTTTTGTACAACTCTGTTATCTGACCCTTGTCGTTCATATGAAAGCTACCATATGCTATTGTTGGGGATGTAGCTAAACCAAGGCTGCTAAGTTTTTCAGGGTTGTTCTCCCAGTTTGATTCGTATTCATTGCCTTGACCTGGTGAGCTGAGTAGAGTTTCCATGATAGCTATACATTTTGCTTCCATGTCAATACTAGGTTTATCATGGGCGACAAATATGTTGTTCGCGGTTATAAAAAATATGAGCAGAAGCAAGACAGATATACCAATTGCTATCAATGATTCTAAAACCTGAGAAACACCTTTTTCATCGTTGATAAGATGTTTTCTGTATCTTTTCATGAGCTTTTTCTCCACATACTATTAATATTATACTTTTCAATTTTTGTTATTTAAATTTTTTATGAGATTATGTCATTTTGGCATTATTCCTCTCTTTTTATGATTTTGTTCTATGATGGTTCGCATAGTATGGAGTACACAACGTTTTCAGCTATGTAGGTTTTTCCGTCGTAGAGTGATAGGGTTACGCTAACATGGTATATGTGGTTTTCATCGCTTTTATGTGAATACCAGTATTTGTTTAGATTTGCATCGAAGACTCTGCTGTAGTTTAGCTCTATGGTGTAGAACGTGTCTCTGGTTTGATTGAATGCTTCTGTGATACCATGAATGTCTCCTTGGAATATCAAAAAGCTTTCTTTTTCTTCGGTTTGTCTGGTAACATTGTTTATTAGATTGTAGTTTAGGGATGTTCCAAAAGCTTCTTTTATGTAGTTGAACTCGGATACTATTGATGTGGCTCTTTCATTTGATATTATCACGTTGAGGTTTATTATGTCGGCTGATAGTGAGGCTATTACGAAGATTATGAGTGCTAGTACTACCCCCATTATTATTATCATCTGCCCGTTTTTTTGATCGCATAGTTTTCTGTTTTTTTTGTTATGTTTTTTGTTTTTCATAACATCCTCATTATGTTTTTTTTTTGTTTTTTTCTTTATGTGTAGAACATTTCTAGTATCACATCATATGTGGAGTCTTTGTAGTCTTCTCTTATTTTTGTTATGTCAATTTTTCCATACTCATCCATTTTATATACGTTGAATGCTTTTGCTATTTCACAACCATCATTGCTGATTATACTTGGAAATTTTGATTGGTTGAAAAACTGTGGATGTATTGATATTATGTAGTGTGATATTGTGACTGGTTCTGTAACTGGTAAAGGTGTTGCGTTATTTATGGCGGATGAGCACCAAAATGTCTTGTTTGTTCCGTTGCTTATGTATATGTTGAATATGGTGTTTGATGGGAGTTTGCTTTGTAGGTGTAGAACCATGCTTTCGTAGCTGTCTTTTATCAGGTAGAATATGAGTTTGTTTTTTGGGAAATTTTTTGGTAAATCTACTGTAACTTGGTCGTTGTATAGTGTTCTAAGGGCGTCGTCGCCTTTGATTTTTAGGTCGTTTGTGTATATGTTACTGACTGTTGTGGTTGGTGATAGTTGGTAGAAGAAGATTAGGGCGACGAGTATGGTGATTGTGAAAACTATTGATTCTATTACCATCATCTGGGCTTTTTCATCCATTTTTTTTTATTCCCATCCTACTTTAACGCCTTTTGCTCCTCGGTCTATGATAATTGAGTTTACAAGCCATTTTTTACCGGAAAAAACAATGTTTATATCACTGTTATCTTTTTCTTTGTTTATTGTAACCCATTTTGTTTCGAATTTACCGTAGTCTGTATCTGGGATATTCATTTCTTTGGATTCGCTGCCGGTTTCTGTAACTGTAACTGTTATTTGGTCGGTTGTGTTTGTGTAGTTACCTTTTGTAACTGTGATAGTATATTTACCAGCGGGTAAATTTTTTATTACAAAGTTTATACTTAAGCTCGGCCCAGTGGGGCTACTAATACCATAGTTGAAATCACAGAGCACTGGGTTTGTTAGCTCAAATGGGTTTGGGTTGTTTGTGTTCCAGGTTTTTACACCTGATGTGTCCCATCCGTAGTTTATGGATTCCATGCTTCCAACTGTGACTGTTGGTTGAACAACCGGGGTTTTCATTACCCTTATCCAGTCGATTAAGACGTTGCTAACTTCTGAGGATAGTATTCCGGATCCTAAACCAATTTTACCATTGTGTCCTGGGTATGGATATGGTTTGCCTTGTGCTGCTTCGTATGGTGGCTCAGACCAACTTCCTGGGTAGCTCCATGTATCTAAAGCTGAGACGCTGGCTAGATCAGCAAATGTATTGTAATCATAGACATAGGTTTTTATAAATGTAGCATTTGTTTGTAAGTACTTGCTTGGATTATATGGGTCTGGGTAGTAGGTTTTGCTTAGGTGTATGTAGGCTTTCATTCTTATCCAGTGGCTTAGGTTTGATGAGGGGGCATTATCTAATTCATAAAATGTTTTATGTGGAGGTAAACAATTTTTATGAAGAGAGAGGGTATGTGATGGTGTTGCATTAGCTGAAACTAAATAGTAGGATCTATTAGTGCCTATTTTCAGTAAAATCATATTACCCTGCCCTCTGTTTATTTTCATTTTTGCTTCAACGATGTACATTGACTCGTTTGTGGTTAGAGACAGTGTATTTTTTGGTGGATCCCCAATATCTGGTATGGCAAAATCTTTTGTTGTGATGTTTCCTTCATCTGAAAAATTGATACACCCGTCTTGGACTTTATATTTCGGCGTAATTGGTTCTGAAGCTTGTAGCCGTAGCCACTTGTTTGTATCAATACTAGTTCCGAGGAAGTCATCAAAAAACAGTGATATCTCATTCATGGTATGATTATGGATTTTTTCTAATGCTCCATCATACCCATAGTATAGATTTATGCATTTAGCTGAGTGTGCTCCTATGCTTATGTTTACTAGGATCACAGATTCACCATGTGGGTTCCAGTAATCTATGTAGTAGGGTATCCTAGGGTTTTTTCTACAGAATGGATATTTGTCTTTCACACCGTTTTTGTTGTATGGTTTGTCTGCTATGCCGTCGCTGCCAGGGTCCTCTTGACCTCCAGGGGGATAGCTTTCTCCGCTGAAGTAGTCAAAGGCATTATCTGATTCGTCATCATAGTCAGACCATAGGTTTCCACCACTTGGGTAACCATTATCCCATATGTTCGGATATTTTTTTTCCTTAGCGTTAGCGTTTTTTTTGTTTTTAAAAATGTTGTGATATATTTTGTTGTAATATGATGATGTATTAGTCAAAACACCGTAATTATTGTTATTATATATGCTGCAGTTTGTGATAATATTCTCGCAAAGAATATAATTACATGATAGCGGAGTGTTGTCATGTATATAGACGCCGTTGCTATTGTTATAAATATTACAGTACGTGATAGTATTGTCAAAAGAATCTTTTATCTCTACACCATTTGTACTACCAGATATATTAGAGTAACTGATCTCGTTATAGCTAGCATTTCCTAAGGAATCAATATAGATGCCCTTAGCGTTGTAATTTATAGTACAGTTTGAAATCTTGTTGTTAGTGGAAGAACCTGTGATACTAATACCTTCATTATTACCATTTACATTACAATTCAAAATATTGTTATTAGAGGAGCCTGAGATTTTGATACCCTCGTTTTCATGATTAAGTATCCTGGAGTTGATGATGATGTTATCAGAACCAGATTCTATGATGAAACCGATTTTGTTATTAGATAAAGTGCAGTTTGTGAAGTTATTTGAATTACGGTTTTTGATTTTAACACCAGCATCATTGTTATTTTTGATGGTGCAGTCTATGATTTTGTTACCATTTGTACCACCATATATGCCATATTTATTGTTGGATATGTTACAGCTATTTATAATGCAGTAGTTGTTGCTGTTTCCCCCTAGATAAATGCCTTCTTGGGTATTGTTTTCTATTTTGCAATTTTTGATTTTTAAAGGTAAACCTCCTGAAGAAAGGTTATTTTTATACCATATTCCTCTTAGGCTATCTTTTATTGTTAATCCTTCTATGCTGACACTATAATTTTTCACAGTGATAGCTGTTGATTTCAGTGGTGGATCATTACCACTGACAATAACGTTTCCTTCGCCTATTAGCTTAACATTTGCTTGTTTTATTGTTACGATGCCGTTATAAGTACCAGCATAAACCTTTACAGTCCCTCCAACTTCCATGGTATCCATGTTTTGTAGTGCATTTTTTATTGATCGCGTGTGGTAGAAATCCTCAGCAGAGTAACTGTAGTCAACTTGGAAAAAAGCAGGATTTGGGTTACGAGTAGATCGCGGGTTATCATCTCCATGACCAAGACATTTCTCCTCCCCACAAATACCAGGTGGGATACAATAATAACCATCATCGTGTCCACAATTAGATTCAAAGTCATCCCAAAAATTTCCATTCCAAGAATTTATTCCTCCTAATATACTATCATTGGCATTTTCACCGTTTTTTTCGAAATTGCTATACTCTATCTGATTAGAAGGATTAATACCACTAATGTAGACTCCTTTTTCACCATTGCAATAGAAATTGCAATTGGAAATTTTGTTTAAAGTGTTGCCTTTGTATAACTCGAGGCCATCTCTGCCGTTATCAAAGACATTACAATATTTTATTTCGTTAAATCCGCATCCTGTCAGAGAAAAAGTACCATAAGATGACATAAGTTTAATACCATCCCCAGACTTGAGATGGCTGCTACTTTTAATGTTGCCATATATGTTACAATATTCTATATGGTTCCATCCAGCAAATATTAAAATAAGACCACAGCCACCCGATTTATCACTTAGACCGTTTTTATAGATGTTACAATTTGTTATGTTGTTTTTTCCAGAAGCTACGAGAAGAATGCCACATGGGTCATCAAACGATGTACCCATGTTTGGGTTTATGCCATTGTTATAAATGTTGCAGTTGCTGATATTATTACCTAGCATATGGAAAAAAGCTATGCCATGGTTTAGATTTTCGTATATACTACAGTTTAGTATACTGTTATGAGATTTTGGTCCCTCCTTAAAAAAATCAAGGAGCCCTTCCAATATGAGGCTGAGTTTTTCAAACTCATAAGCAATAATAGTTGTAAATTGTATGCCTATGCTGTTTTTGTAAATAGTACAATTCTCAATAATGTTATAATCAGTGCCCGCATCCGCGATATAAACCCCGCGTCCTACATCATTTGGAGCACCAGATGCGTTGTTCCCATATATAACACAGCCTTTTACCACATTATATTTGCTTGGGTTTCCATTAACATCTGCGCAGATCTCTACACCAGCTGTTGCGTTACCAGTGAGATTATAGAACCTGCTGTCTATTACGTTACAATGATTACTAGCTATTAACTTTACCCCATTTGCCCTCTTTCCATAATGGCTATGAGATATGCATCTTATTACATCGACGTACTCAGATGAGCGAATATCAAAACCGTCGCCAAGGGTTGTATTAAGATGATATGTTGTGCAGTTTGTGATACGAACGTATTTGCTGTTCGCAACAGCTATTCCATTCCCACGCACGTCGTCGGAGGGCGTTATGTCATATGTTAAACAATTTGATATAGAAACATCAGATGATAAATCACCTATTCTTATGCCTTTTGCAGTTTTGTTTATCCTACAGTTTGTGATATTAACATGTTCACACTTACTGACATCTATACCAATCCCAGGTCCACTCCCAGGTTCATTAGATTGTAGCTTTGGGTATACCCAGAAGGAGTCGATATTTACATAAGATGTGCTATCTATATTGATGGCAGTTTTATAACTTTTATTTACATTAAAAATAGTTTCATCCCTGCTTTCGCCAATAAGATTCAACGGTTTATTTATACTTAAACCCTCTTCAACATATGTTCCTTTGTATACAAAAACCGTGCCCCCTGGGGATGATCTCTGAATAGCATTTTTTATGCTATCCCCGGGGCGAACGTACACAGCATTTATAGATATATCTCCTAAGCCGTAGAATTCAACCCCGTTTTTAAGTAAACCAGAAACAGTAACAGTGTACCTAGATTTTTTTAGGAAATGTTCCCCGTTTTCAAGCGACTCCAGAGCTTCTTTGCCATCAAATTTAGCAATACCTGTAGATGCATCCCATGATTTTCTTTTTACATTTCCGTTTAACTTAATGGTTTCTCCTCTTATGTAGGATATATCATATCCTCCAGCAATCTCTTTGATTCTAACAGTAACAGTGTTTTCAGTAGGATAGTAGTAAGTATAAAACCAACCAGGGTTCCATTCCTTTGTAAGGATTTCGATCTTAGTCACAGCATTATCTGAGGGGTCATTAAAAACAAGATTAGATGTAAAATTTGAAGAAGATTCTTCAAAAACCACATTTGCCTTGCTGTAATCAAAATTTGATGTGTTGAGAACTACCTTAACTGGTACATTTACCAGATCATATGGTGAGGTGTTGTTTATCAATATTGGAACCCTGTTTGTATAACTAGTATTCCACCAAGGTGGGTCCCTTAACTCAGGCTTTATTGCAGATGTGTTACTCACAAAATAATATCCTGATGCAACAGGTGAATGCCTGGTTGTGTTTCCTGATCCGAAATCCAGTTTATAGAGTGTATCAGATTTATCAACAGAAACATTGATCTTGCCTACGCCACCACAATATGTTCTACCACCACCAACACCGATTTTTAGGTCCTCAGCTGTGTAGGTTGGGCAGCTTCTGCTCACCAGCCCATCTGTGGTGTTTACGTATATCAGTTTATCTGTGACATCAACATAGTAGCTACGCCCAGCTATATCCATAGGTATATCCAAGGTTTTTTTATAACCCATGTTAGATGGAGACTGTAGTACCGCGATTGCCTCTACAACCGCGTCTGCTATCTTGTTGGCAACACTCTGAGCCTGCATACCTGCAACAGCAGCGGTTCTGTTATCAAGTATACCTGTGGTTATAAGAACAGCGCTAATCATCAACATAGATGCTACGCCAAATGAAAAAACGTAACCAAGAATATTTGAAACACCCTTTCTATCGTAGGTTATACTCCTCATTTTATTTCCACCAACCTAGCATCACAAACTGATTGAACAAGCGAAAAGGTTTTACCCGCCTCCAGATACAATGTATCTTGAGAGAGAGAACCTCCTTGGGTTGAACCAAATTTTTTGAAACCATGTTCCATCGTGTAAAACCTTACCCAAGCCTCACTGTTACCCCCATATATCTGCATTTTAAAACATCCATGTATATCTGCTTTAACCTCTCTTACGTAGCTAGCATTTGATCTGATTAGGAATTTGTATACGCCTTTCCCGCTTCCACCTCTTATATCACCTGGTTTTATCTGTATCATTTTCATAACAACTGAGTTATCTTTGTTGTAAAAACCAGGTTTATGGTATAGATAACCAGAGGGGTATACTGAGATAGTTGCTCCGTTCTCAGCAAAAAGCCTAAAAACCCCGGAGCTGGATGCTACTTCGTATGATAAGTATCCTGAGTCAAAAAGCCAGATACGACCAGAAATTTTACCAGAATAGGTAACATCTATTTTAACGGCATCTGCTAAATTCTTAGAGATTTCAACTTGATTAGTAATTGGTACGGTTTCCGATTCGCCACTATATAGATAATATATTGTTAAAAAAGAATCCACAGCGGATCCAGGTCCAGCAGCGCTTTCTATTTTAAAACCAAATTTTCTATCGTAACTATCACCAAGATTAGATACATTGAAATCAAAACCTTCAACAAGCGAATAGTAAAAAATAAACCTATCGCCTTTAGAATCCAAGGAAACATCACCAGCATCTGTTACAAAATCAACGAAATTACTTGCACCAGCACCACCGCTGGTAACATCCTCTATAACATCTCTTATGGTCTTAAACTGTGTCAAAGCACTATCAATACGAACAGACTGCTTCTTAGCATCCAACTCTGGTATAGCCCATAAAAGCACCGCGGTGATAGCTGATGATGCAATTATAACAACAGTGACAAGACTTAGAACCTCAGTTACAGCATAATTACTAAGAGTATGCATCCAACTATCCCACTCAAATTATAACAAGTAATCCTATTTCTCTTATATAAATACTACGTAGACAAACTTAAACAAATTTTTTTTCTTTAAAAATATGATATTATTAAAACAAAGAATCTGCATCATCATACAAAACTGATCTGAATCGCGGTATGTGAAAACACAAACCACAGTTTAGATGTAGAAGAAGAGGTATAAAACAATGTGTCACCCTGCCTCTCAAAAACAGGGTAGTTAATCCTGAAATATTTTAACCACAAATCAGAGTTGTCACCATAAAACTGTAGTCTAAGATTATAAACATAATCCTTTTCTCTTATACTGTTTACGTTAACAACGGTTTTTACCCTGATCCTAAAACCATTGCTTCCCCCTGCTGAAAAAGGTGATGCAACAATTTGTATCGCATGCATTGAAAAAACACCTCCACCAGCATAAATAGGTGGTGTTTTTTTCAGATATTTATTTATGTTGGGATCAGAATATAAAAGCCCGCCGTTTTCAATTGTTGAAATATAGGTTCCGCTACTAGATGGAGATTCGTAGGTTAAGGAATCAGAATCCAGGAGGATGATGCTACCAAAACAATAACTATCGTTATATAGGTCTATTTGTACTGTTCCTCTGAACGAGCAATCACATAGTTCTCCCCCGTAATAAAGCCCGTATACCTCGGCTCTAGTTAAAATACCTTTTATCATTGTGATATTAAAAGATTCATCTCCCTCACAACTAGATGACCCACAGTTAACCCGATATCTGTTGTCTCCTTCGTGTGTTGGTGTTATTGTTCTATTCCACACTATTCCTTCATGTATATCTCTTATTGAAAAATAATCACTGTAATCATATATATTCTGGTCAAAAACACTAGTTATCTTTATCCTATAGATGAATTTACCACTGGATAGATTCTTTGGTATAACCCAGTTAAATGACCCGTTTTTATCGGTTCCACTATAGTTTATGGGCAGCTCCACGTAATCATACCCATCTATTGCTCCATAACAAGGATCTTTTCCTATATATAACTCAATAGTTACGTTAGTACCTTTTAACTTTGGTCCATAGTACCATTCTATTTTATGGGTGATCCCTTTTATCCAGCTGTCACTATATTGAGGTGAAACAACCTCCAAGTCGTTTATAAGAGTTGTAAAACTAGAGATATTTGGGTCTCTATATCTACATTTATAGCCTCCTCCGTATACGGCTTCGTATACTGCGCGGTAATAGTATTTTGTACCTGGTTTTAACCCATCAATGGTTATATTAAAATCATACGTACCAGTTCCATTTGTCCAATCACGGTCTTTGGATGCAGTGCCACATGCTGGGGTTAGACCATAATCAAACCAAACCATACAGTTTTCTCCAGTTGTAGTATGTGTGAGAAGTCCTCTTAGTGTCGCATCCCTTGAACGATTCACATTTGGTGACGGATAAGTAAAAATGATTGGTGCATCAAATGTTTCCTCCTCTTTAGTACATGTGTTTCCAAATGGAGCAGTTGCACTACCATTTGATATCCAACCACTATTACGAGCATATGCCCATGCCTTGTAATAATAGGTTGTCCTTGGTGTTAGACCAGTATGTTGAAAACTTTCACCCTCGCAATAACCATCTATGCCTACCTTGTTACGGCTTTGGTTATAAGGCTCTGGATTCCATGGGCTTGGCGGTGGGGTTGTAAACCATTCAATGTATGCCCCCTTTGCGTTATCAACTAGATCCCATTTAAGAATTATATCCCTAGGTGTAACAGCAGTTGCATTAAAATTGGTTATCTCCCCAGGTGTAAGGAAATACATGATAGACCCGTTATTTATGTAATCAGTGGATTGGTATGTGCATTTTATGCTCGCACGGTACTCATACAGACACCCAGGTGAAAGCCCTTGTATAGGTTTGCTGAATTCTCCATTTGTCGTCATATTTATGTTTGGCCATCCTGTAAAAAACCAGTTGTCAGTACCATATTTTCTATAATAAAAACCATATTTACAACCATTACCATATGAGACTACTTTGCCCTTAAGAGTAGCACGGTTTTTCTGGACATTGGTTGCACCAAGTGTTTCTGTTTTCAGGTATATGATTTCTAGTTTTGGTCTCGCGATATCACCAGTATTCGGATCTTGAACAGTGGTTTCATTTGAGGTAAAATTAGCTAAAAAACTCCGAATAACTCCATATTGGGGATCTTCATATTTTAGTAGCCACCCATGATTTGGTGCGTCATTTAAAAATTTTATTACATCGCTTTTTACATCCAAATAAATCCATGCAGGATCATAAGGGGGATCCTTACCTATGTTTGGCATTTCTGCAGAGGCTGTAACAGCATTATCGTAGTCCCCTCCCAGGATATCCCACTTTTCATCATCTGTTGAATTAAACCAATTTGCGTTCCCTCTTATCCCTTCATCCGGTCCATTTCCTTCCTTCCAATCACGCTTTAACCTATGGCATTCAAGTTTTTTACCGGAAGGATTATCATACCACAAATTTTTATATCCCCACTCGTAATAATATAAGCCTAATTTCGCGGATACTATGGTTGAACCAATCGGGATGCTTGTTAGATCAAATTTAATGAGAATATGTTCTCTCCCCAAAAATATCCCAAATAGATCAGCGAGTAGATCTACACTAAGTTTTGGAGATCCACCAAAATTTAGGTACCGATGATCTTCACCAGTTTTAGTGTTGTGAAATTCCCTAATATGTGTATCCTTTTCAGGGTATAGAACCAATTTATTTTCAGGGGATTGCACATCATCATTATGCACAAGAACATCAACACCACCAACTGATACAAAATACGTATGACAACCTTCAACTTCTAAATCAAAACTCTGCTCCCGCTCATATATTTTTTTAATAGAAACAACCTGATAGTTAGAACCCATATCCTTACCAAACAACGGGTCCCCGACTCTTAGATTACCGGCATAAACCCATCTACCATTAGAATAAAACCTATGATTAGGAGTAACCCTCAAACCATCATTTATTACAAGATAATAATCACCCATCTCACTAGGATGATGAGCAAAAACATTAACTACCCTACAGGAAACAACCCTGCCAAGATGTTCATCATATGATAAAACCATGTCACCAATATTTATCTCTTCAATGTTCTTATAAGACTCATCTGCCATCAAAACCTTTGTCCCAGCTAAAAAACAGGTATCCAAACCAGATACAGTGAAATCATAACCCTCATCATATGAATACGTAACAACAACCCTGTCTTTTCCTCCTTCGTCAACACCAGCAGAAACACTACCCTTACTAACACCTAACGTGTTTATTCTACTATCATTAACATAGGAATTAGTCAACTCACCTATAGAATCAATAAATGAGGTGAACTGGTTTAAAGAGTTTTCTATGGATGTAACAGTGTTAATCTGATCAATATATGGTACACCCCAGACGAAAACAGCGGTCATCGTGGAAGTAACAATCATCAAAGCTAAAACAGCTGAGATCACAGGTGAAACCGCTCTGTTATTTTTCTTCATACCATTTTCACCAGATGTGCAACACACCCCTCAATACGCTATACTTTATCTAAACTAGTATTTAATCATATCGTGACGTTTTGTCATTTCTGACAAAATTTAAACAAATTTTTTTTTTTCATAACCTCTACAACCCTATCACAAACTTGAACACAACCCATGTCACCAGAGACATTATAAAAACATGTTTTATCCCTGAGGCAACATTCCCCTCCTCAAAAACACCTGTCACCAGCCCCATACCGATACTCTGAGAAAGGTTAGCATAAAAAAACACAGGGACTATGTCTGCTTTTGTGATCATCCCTTTTCCACCTGTTGCAGCTGAAAGAGCTGCGGATCCTTCACCAGTCATAGCAGGGATAAGGGTAACACATAATATGGCGATTATCAACAGAAATATACCCATACCAACATAGATTATTGCCACGTAGGACATCATATTTGATCTTCTCTCACGCTCCAACAACCTTATCTCCCTTGCATCCCTAGATGCAGCATCAAGCACATCAGCAACGTTACCACCACTACGGCTAGCCTCAATAATCAAAGAAATAATCCTCCTAATTAACCTTGTGTTAACCCTCTTGGCAAAAGCAGCCAGAGCCTCCTCCACGCTACTACCCCAGGATATCTGCTGTGATATCTTTTTTATCTCAGATGTTAAAACACCATAGTTCCCCTTAGATGCATACAAGATTGCTTTTGTGAAAGTCATACCAGCACGCCTAGACTCAGCTAGGTCACGGACGAAATCAGGGAACCTGTCATCTATCTTACGAACCCTACGCATATGAAAATATTCATATATACCAAATGTTCCTGTGCCAAGGAAGATCGCGAAAAGGATGAAATCCAAGGATGTACCGATACGTAGAGGTCCTATAACAAGTGGGCCCGTCAAGCCCAGATGAACCAACAGGGCAAAGATAATAAAAATTATAGCAGGTATAGTCACACATAGGTATATTATTAGTCTGGTAAGCTGCCCTGTGAGAATCAGGTTTTTTATCAAACTAGGTTTTTTTATTTCCGCAACCATTTTTTTACACCCTCGTAGTCATAAGCGCAATAACCACCGCAAACCCCACATGTATTAGGGGTATAACAAAAAAGGAGAAGAGATTCATAATAATCAACTGACCTGTACCACTTTGGGATATCATCATCATAAGAGGTATAATTATTATAACCAACAGTATACCTGCAACCGCTGCTGTAACATAACACTCAGCCATGATCCCTAAACTTTCTATGAGTTGTTTCTGCGCCAACCTGTTTTCACGCATGTACTGATCAGCCTTTGCCATAAAATATGGTTTAAGGCTACCACCTGATTGAACGGTTACAACAGCACCCTGTAGAAACTCTTTGAACTTAGCAGAGGGAGTCCTGTTTATGTTTGCTTTTATAGCAGAGATGATATCTTTACCTAAGAGGCTGACATCACGGTATATCCAAAGAGCCTCATCCCTTATCTCACCATAGATATCCTGTTTAGAAAGACTTTTAAAGATCTCTGTAGGCGTTATACCAGCGGATGACATAGCTGAAATAAAATTAAGCGCATAAGGTAGATGCAAATCGATTTTTTTACCACGTGCCCTAGCCTTTAAACCAGGTGCATGCATATAATAAAGATAGATACCGAGAGTTGCAAGAGCTGGGAATATTGCTAGTAACAAGGTTATAACTAGCTCCATTTTAATTAGCATGATAAAAGAAAGATAAAGTAAAACAGCTATTGTACCAGCTAATACGGTGTTAACCCATGCATATGAGAGGTATGCACCGGCGCGCATCTCAATGTGTGCGCTCTCAAGGTTTTGTTTAAGCTTTTCAGTAACCGCATTTTCCGCGACATCACCTAGTCTCCTGTAACACATTTTCTGGTAATTAGTTAGAGGCATCTTTTATCACGTTTTCATCTTTTTTTTGTTTAACTAATTTCATAACCTCTTCAGGGTTTTCAGCATACTTTGATATAACCCTTGCTACTTCTTTGAATGTCCTAACATTTTTTTCACGCATCCACTCTAGGATCTCAGCTCTTTTTCTAAGCTCATTAACAATCTCCTCTTTGTTCATATCCCAGCGGGCCCGTATACCCTCTAAAACATAGCTTTTACCAGTGTAGATGAACTTGTCCTCAACAGGATCCCAGTGGAAAGCCTCGTTTGTAAGAATCTCTTTTGTCGTAGGATCTATGTCTATTATCTCAATGATCTGCTTGCATCTCCTAACACGTTTACCTTTAACACGCGTGGTTATATGAATGGTTACAATATCAAGCGACTGTAACATAATCCTAGGTATCTCAATGGGTTTACCCTCAAGCCTGTGTATAAGTGATTTAGCTGAGTCTGCGTGTACTGTTGAGTATGTTGCGTGTCCTGTTGCCATTGCTTGGAATAGTACGTATGCTTCTTTTCCTCTGATTTCTCCTACTATTATGTATTCTGGTCTCTGTCTTAGTGCTGCTTTCATTAGGTCGTACATGTCTATTTCTCCGACCATTTTGTCTTGTACGATTTCTCCGAATCCTGTTCTTGCTACTCCTGGTATCCAGTTGGGGTGTGGTAGGTTGATTTCACGTGTTTCTTCTATGCTTACTATTTTTGATTCTCGTGGGATAAACAGTGAGAGTGCGTTTAGTACAGTGGTTTTGCCACTGGCTGTTCCACCTGCTATGAGTGTGTTAACACCGTTTTCAACAGCAAGCCACATATAAGCTAGCATCTCTGATGACATCGTGTTAAACTCAACCAGATCAGGTGGCGAGAACGGGTTTTCCCTAAACTTCCTGATTGTAAACGTTGAACCCTTAGCAGTGATCTCATCGCTAAGCGTCATCTGTATCCTTGAGCCATCTGGCATTGTTGCATCCAGCATGGGTTCCGCTATGCTTATGTGTTTACCACATTTCTGAGCAAGCTTAAAAATAAAAGAAGAAAGCTCATCCTCACTTTTAAAATCAATATTGCTCTTAAGTGAACCATACTTCCTATGATACAAAAAGATTGGTATGTTAGCTCCATCACATGATATGTCCTCAATGTTAGGATCCCTCATAAGTGGATCTATTTTATCAAGCCCTAGAGAACTTTTTTCGATATAATACAATATCTTTTTTTTAGACTCATCTCTTATTTTAAGACCATACTCTTTGATAACCTCATCCACTTTATTTACCAGATACTTCTCATCACCAGTTGACTGCATCTCTAAATAATTTATTGATAAAGTAGTTAGGGTTTCTGTGATAAATTTTACCAGCCTTTGTTCTTCTTCATCTAAATCAACTTCAACTAAAAAATAGCGTTTATCAAGGCTTTCTTTTTCACGTAATATTTCTACATAAGCAAACGGCTCTTTTAGTGGATAAAACTCTAGCTCCTCCCATTCGTTTTCTTTTAAACCAAGCTCCTTAATTATCATGGATTTGTCTTTGAACAGTTCCTTTGGTATCTCAGCCTCAACCATGTTCTCGTTTTTAATCTCTGGTTTAGCCTGGAAAGGCAATGCTAGATCCTTTTTTTCTTGATCAGTTATCCTCGGGCTCCATCCACCAAAACTTATATCCACCTCATCAAAAAAAACATGTTCTAAACCATTTTCTTGAACATTTGCCGTCAAAATGTCTGTTAAACTTAAATCATCTTTTTCAGATGAATCCAACAGGTTAGTATCAGTTTGCGGTTCAGTTTCATCGTATTCTTCTTCTGGTAATTCATCTGGTTTTAAGGTTTTTTTTCCTATTCTTAGTCTTAATTTTCTATTTTTAGCAGTTTTCTCTTTTTTTGTTTTTTTGTCTACAGTTTTGTTCTTTTCTAAAAGGATTTCTTTTTTCTTAATTCCGCTGTTTTCTGTTTTTATCTCCCCTGTTTTATCATCATATTTTGAAAAAATTATTTCATCTATTTTTTTATCTATAGAACCGTTTGTTTCCTGGTTTTTATGATTGGTTGGTTGTTCTTCTATAAATTCTTTTTCATCTTCTTTTAGATCTTTAGATTCAGTGTTATTGTTTTTTTTCTCTTTTAGGAAATATATGGCTTCTCCTTGTTTGTTTTTGAATGAGTATCTTTCTACAAGGTTTTTTTCAGCTGTTGTTTCTTTGTTTTTTGTTATGGTTTCGTCTATCTTTTTTTCTATTTCTAATAGTTTTTTTTCATCTATTTTTGAGGAGGATGATGTTTTTTTGAATGGTTTTTCTCTGTCTTTTTTCAAGACAGATTCCTCCTGTTTGAAAACGATTTTTTTTACTTTTTTATTTCCTCTTATGTAACGCATCCGCATCCCTGTTACATCTTTAAGACTTTGTTTAGTTTAATCTAAATATAACTAACATTTTCAACTTCTATGTATGCATCTCATCCGCTTGGTTTGATATATTTTATGTCTATTTATATCTTTCTTTTATTAGTTGGTGTTGAATAATTTTTTTTAGACAAGTTTATATCAGTATGTGGTAATTGTGCTTCTGAGAATTTTATATAAGGGCCCATGAGGTAGTGGATATCCTTCCGGCCTTCGGAGCCGGATACCGGGGTTCGAATCCCCGTGGGTCCGTTTTTCTTGGTTTTTTTTTTGTGTGTGTGTTTTTTTTCAAAAAGATAATTTTACACGATAACTATATATATTACATTCTACAAAGTATAACTTAGAGGGATCTGGAGTTTTTATTTCTTCCTTTCATCTTACCATCCACATAACCCAGATTCCCCCCACCTTTTTATTTAAAAAAAAAACATTAGGATAAAAGGGGCAGACTAGAAAAAAAAAAGTTTTTTTTGGTAAAAAAAAGGAGTAAAGAAAAAAAAAGAAGGTTTTTTTGTGAAAGAATTAAGAAAACTAAAATTTTTTTTTAAGCGTATCTCCCACGTATTTTCCTTCTATCTATTTTCACACCAGATGGAGAAACAATCATCAAGTTATTCCCAATCCCTGCGATGTCACCATTTATCTCAGAAACAAGTTTTTTTAGGTCATTTGTTATCCTTTTTAGAATAACCTCTTCCTCGGCTATAGCAGCGAAATCAAGTATTAAAACATTCCCGCCGTAAACATAATCTGTGAGCTCTTTTAAATCCTCATACCTCTGTATCTCACCAACCCTCACATACATTTTTGCTGGCTGTGGTGTTTCAGTTGATTCCACATATTTCTCTAGATCAATATATCCTCCAACATCACCTGATTTTTTATCACCCCAAATCTTATTGACAATTCCCATACCGGTTTTCATCTCCTGATTATTTTAACCATTACTCTAAAATATATTTGTGTTTATAAACTTTTGGAGATAAGATTCCACAGCCTGTCACCAACGTAATGAACCACTTTCACTGCTTTTCCTTTCTCTTCTTTTATCATCTGTTCACTGTTCATCAAAGCGAAACCTACCGCTAGGGGTTTTTTGTGTTTCTCATCGCACACCCAAACAGGATCACCCTCGGAAATCCCTTTATCAGCATCAACTACTCCTGGTGCCATAACGTCTGCCCCGCTTGTGACAAAACTGACAGCGCCCATGTCAACTACTACAAATTTTTCTTGTGGCCTAAATTTATTAATACCGTTTAGTGTAAAAACCATCTGTTTTTCATGGAACATAAAAACTGGTTTGTTTTCAACAAAAACCAGTTTGTATCCCTCTACCTCACCTGTTTCAACGTTTGATTTTTCTTCAAAAAAACTGTGGTTGTAGTTTTCCCTGATTTTATTTATTAGTTCTCTAACTTCTTTTCTTCTAAGGGTGTGTCTGTTTTTTACTTTTATCAGCATCAGACATGTTAGTTCTTTTTTGTTTTTTAATGTTACCCAACATTTTTTTTTTGTTTGTCCCAAATCCTTATAAACACGATGTTTATTTCGTGTTTCCTAGGTAGCTTTATGGAAAAACCACTTAAGATACTGCATGCTAGTTTAAACAACCGTGTCATCGTGGAGCTTAGAGGCGGAAGAGGATATCATGGTATCCTTGATGGCTATGATGTCCCTCATATGAACCTTGTTCTCAAAAAAGCTGATGAGATAGTGAACGGTGAATTAGTTAAGAAACATGATACAATTATTGTTAGAGGGGACAACATAATCTATATATCCCCATGAAATGAGGTTTGATTTATGACGAAAGGAACATCATCCCATTTTGGCGGCAAAAAAACCCATACGATTTGTAGAAGATGCGGCAAGCATTCTTTTCATATGCAGAAGAGGAGATGCTCTTCTTGTGGTTTCGGCGAGTCAAGTAAGTTGAGACATTATAACTGGGCTAGGAAAAAACAATAAATAATTTTTTTTTCTAACTTTTTTTATCTGTTTTCTTTGTATTTTTCAAGAGACAAACGACCATTTTTACCCCAAAATGAGCTGTAAATTTTTATCTCAACATACAAGAATATAGCTAAGATAAGTAAGGCAATAATGTACCCCCAATGTGATGATAATACCCTTATTATCTCAAGTGGAATGAGTGTATCAATCAGCAATGCAAAAACAAAAAACATGGATTTTAGTACTTCCTATTACAATGGTCGCATCATACTTTTTAAGATATTTTCACGTCTTCTTTTTAAAAGATAATGCATAGTCCTATATAGTGAACCTGTGTGTGATTTTTTTCTTGGAGTTTGTTTTTTATTTTGAGAACAGAAAGGTTCTTTTTTTGAAAGATTTTGTCTAATGAAGAGATATCTAAGTTTCATTGGGTAAACACGCTACATAATGGTCTTTTTTTACTTCCTTTAAAACCGGTTCAACTTTTGAACATTGCTGGGTCGCATGGTCGCATCTGGGATGGAATCTACAACCAGAGGGGGTTCACAAGACTAGGGACTTCTCCTTTCAAGGGAATAAATTTTCTTTTTAAAAGAGGATCTGAGATAGGAATTGCTGAAAGCAAAGCTTTAGTGTAAGGATGTATAGGTTCTTTGAATATTTCTTGTGTTGGCGCTAGTTCAACGATTTTCCCTGCGTACATTATAGCTATCCTGTCACTGATATGTTTGATTACACTTAAATTATGGGTGATGAATAAATAGGTTAACCCAAATTTTTTCTGGAGATCTTTTAACAAATTGAGAATTTATGCTTGAACTGAAACATCTAATGCTGAAGTTGGTTCATCCAGTATAATGAAATCTGGATTTAAAGCGAGGGCACGTGCAATGCCGATTCTTTGTCGCTGCCCTCCGCTTAACTCATGAGGATACTGTTTCGCTACTTGTTCAGCATTTGGTATTTTAACCATTTTCAGTGCTTCGATCGCTTTTTCCAACGCTATCTTTTTTGCTTTTTTCTGTTGCTGTCTTTTTTTGATGAGACTCAATCTACCAAAAGGTTTTTTTCCATCACCTTCTAATGCCTCATGCAATAAAATAACCTCGGCTATTTGATCTCCAGTAGTATAAGTTGGGTTTAACGCAGTCATAGGTTCTTGGAAAATCATTGAGATGTCTTTTCCTCTTATATGTTGCATTTCTTCGTTGCTTTTTAATAGGAGATTTTCATTGTTAAATCGTATTTCACCACTAACAATTTTACCAGGAGGGTCAGGTATTAAACGCATGACAGCAAGAGCAGTGACACTTTTCCCGCATCCTGTTTCACCAACCAGTCCAATGGTTTCCCCCAGGATGTATCTCAAAACTAACATCTTCTAAAGCTTTCACAGTTCCTTCATAGGTTTCGAAATACACTTTGAGGTTTTTTACTGAAAGAAGCGGCTCTGTTGTTATGTTTTTCCTCCTCCTCTTCTTAACCCTGGATCCAGAATGTCTCTAAGTCCGTCACCTAATAAATTAAAACCTAACACTGTGATGAATATAGCAAGTCCAGGGGATATCATCATCCAAGGATAGTTCATAAAATAATTTCTTGAATCTGAAACCATTCTACCACATTCAGCAGCTCCTGGTCCAGCCCCGAAACCTAAAAAACTTAATCCAGCAGCAGTAAGAATTGCATTACCAAGATCCATGGTTGTTTGAACAATAAGTGGTGCCATAGAATTTGGTAAAATATGCCTAAAGATAATTCTAGTGTCTCCAGCCCCTACAGATTTAGCTGCTTCTACATATTGGTTTTCTCTTACAGAGAGAATTTGCCCTCGAACTAAACGAGTATAAGCTGGCCACCAAACAACAATCATTGCTATCATAACGTTTTCGATACTTTTCCCAAGGATCGCTGCCTACCCCATCACAAGGATTAGATATGGGATTGAGAGAAAGATGTCTGTAATTCTCATAATAAATTCATCTATATATCCACCATAGTATCCAGCAAAAGCACCAAGTATTATTCCTAAACCCAGACCACCTAATACAACAATTAAACCAATTTCTATAGAGATTCTGGCACCCCATAAAACCTTTGTGAAAACATCTCCACCGGTTTCATCAGTTCCAAAAAGGTGTTTCCAACTCGGCGGTTGTTTACTTTCACCCCATATGTGTTCCTCAGGGCCATATGGGCTGATAAATGGGGCTAATATTGCTGTAAGAACAAGTATAAGAATAATTATAATCCCAACAATTGCGAGGGGGCTTTGTCTAATTAGATGTAGACTGTATCTTAATTCTTTAACGCGCGGTGATAACCATTTTTTAAAATATTCTCTTTTTTCTTTTGAAAAAATACTCTTTTTTGTTTGAGGCTGATGTTGAAATATTTTTTTCTACAATCAAAAAAAAAATGAGTAAGAGCAGAGTTTTAGATTGACTAAATAAATTCTTTTTGTTATGAGTACCCACCTATCTTCAGGCTAGGGTCACCAAACAGTGTCCATTGTTGCACTGTTTTCGCATCATACGCATAATCCCAGCCTGCTGGTGTTGACCAGTTTATCGGGTAGTTGTTTAGGTAGTTTGTTATAGCTTTTCCCCATACCTCACCAAGTATATCGGTTCCGTTTATACCGTATTCATAGAAGAACTGTGAGTCCAGGAAATCACTTGCTCCTGATTGACTGGTTTTATCCTCTTTTGTCATACCAAGTCCTGTGTTACCAATGGTTGCTATGCTCCCACCAGCTATTTTACATGTCATCTTCCAACTCCAGCACTCTGGTAACCAGGTTGAGTAATAAATTGCTTTTTTCCCGTATTTCAGCAGGTTTGTTAACGCTACATCAAACTGGCTGTTATGACAACCACCAACAACACAAATCGGGTACATGTTTTTGTTTTTCAGTTTACTAATATCAGTTTTTAATAACCCGTTTGTCCAGTTTTTTTTGTCATTTGGTGGATGCGTACTCCATATACCAGGGTTGCCGTGTCCATCAAAAAACAGGAAACCACAGCCATTGTTTACAGCGTTTATCACATCCTTTGGACCTGTTAATGTACCGGTTGATGTCCATAGTGTAACATTTTTGAAACCAGACATGTAGCTCAGAGCAGTCTTTGTGTTTTCTTCTCCTTCGAAAGGATCTGTTGAAAAATTGTATGAACCTGGTGGGTAGGTGTCACCTGCGACTACAACCATTGTTTTAAACCATTCTTTACCATATGTTGTTATCTCATATGTTATAATTTTGTTTACCATGATATTTACTTCAAGGTTTGTCCTACATGCTAGCCTACCAACATAGACATCTGGGTAAAGATCTATGTCCCTGTCTTGTGCCTCATCCCCTTTCCATTCCCCGAATTTATCGTTATCATTTGAATTCCAGCTTGAGAAATTACCGTTTTTGTCATATATGTCAGCGTAGTACAACTCTGAGATGAAACAGGGTTCAGGGAAAACAGGCCATGGTTCATCGTTGTAAACATACCTTATTGGCATCTGCCTGAAGTTGCCTACTAGCATAACGTATTTGATCCCCCATGTTTCAACAGCATTTTTTATGTAGTATTTTATTTTCTCTGGTTTGTCTCGCCCTTGGTTCCCTATTTGTTTGTACACCTGGTCTAGTGTAACAATTTTTGTTGGTACGCCGACGCTGTTTTTATGGTTTATCAAGGGTTTTAGTGATCTAACAAATTTTTTTGGTGTTATTATTAGTAGTTTATAGTTTTGTTGTTCATCGTTTGTTTGTTCTGCTATATCATCTGTGTTTGCTGAGTTCACAGCTGGTGTTAAGGTGAGTGTTAAAAATAATGTGACTATGGTTAAAACCATGGTTTTTTTTAGGTTATGTTTTTTCATATAATCTTATAACCCCCTTTTCATATAATTTTAAAACCCAAATATAATAATATATTTATTGGTTTATAAATGTTTACCTTATGGCTGGGTTCGATGAGGGGGATCTATAAAAGTTATTATAACAGTTTTTGTATGTGTCCACTCTGATGGATCAGAAGTGTAGGTATCATTGTTATAGGAGAACTAGGGGGTTTAATAGTGTTAACAAGAAGAAACCTGGTAAAATAAAACTAGTGGTTTTTGACATGGATGGTGTACTCACTGATACTATTAGTTCATGGAGGTATGTCCATGATTTTTTTGGTAGCTCAAATGATAGATCAGTGGATGCTTATCTTAGGGGTGAGATTGATGATTTGGAGTTTATAAGAAGGGATGTTTCTCTCTGGCGTGTTGATGGTAAACCTGTTAGTTTTGATATGCTTGTTGAGATCTTGTCTGGTGTTCCTCTTATGAGGGGTGCGAGGGAATGCATAGGTTCACTCAGAGAGCATGGTGTTAAGACTGCTATTGTTAGCGCTGGTCTTGATATACTTGCTAGACGTGTTGCTAGTAAGACTGGTATAGACTATGTTTTTGCTAATGGTTTGAAAACTGATAGGAATGGTTTTGTTACTGGTGAGGGTTTGTTGAATGTCAGGCTTATGTATAAGGAAAAAAGTGTTAGGAGGCTTTCTGAGTTGAGTAAGGTTCCACTCGGTGATTTTGTTGCTGTTGGTAACTCTTGTTTTGATATACCCATGTTTGAGGTTTGTGGTGTTGGTATAGCTTTTAACCCCGGGGATGATTGTGTACGCAAAGCTGCTGATTATGTTGTTGAGTCAAGGGATCTCACCAAGGTTTTGCCTTTTATTGAACGTTTTCTGTAACCAAAAAAAACTTTTTTTTATTCCGCTGTTGTTGGTTTCATGATTTTTCCCATAAATATTATCGCACCTGTTTCTTCGTGTTGAATTAAAAATATGAATGGGTGGTCTGCGTTAAATGTTTTATCGATAGCTTTTGTTACTACTATGACGCCTGTGGCTGCTGCTGCTTCTGTTCCTTCTTCGTTTACCTCTACGAATGCTTTGTGTAAAACATTGCTTATGTACAAATATTTTGTTCCATCCATCCCTGAGAAATCTGCGATGTCTGGTGTGAATGCGTCTTTCATCCCCATGTCAATTAGGATGTTGTTTAGGTTGTATTCTGTTTCGAATTTGAATTTTGGTATGTTTATGTTTATCTCTGTTTCTTCTAGGTTGTTGATCCAGTTTACTAGGTTTGCGTGGTTCAGCTCTGACTCAGCTAGGGTGATGTTGTTTTCTTTTGGTAATATTATTATCATTGATAGGTCGTTTCCCTTGTATGGCATTTTTAGTATTTGTAGCTCACTGGTTTCTGTGTAGTTGAATTTTATGCCTGTGAGGTGCATCATGTCTACCTTGATCGTTTCATCCTGGTTTATTTTGAAGTCTTCTTTGTTTGTGTTATCTGGGTTGAACTTGTTTGCC